>NZ_JAUBSB010000020.1:0-102304 GCF_036702135.1 Microcoleus sp. LAD1_D3
TGTTCTGAGTGCAATTTATCTCACTTAGCCCCAGTCTCCCATAAAATAGGTACTTTATTTCCGCCATGCTGTACTAGGTCGGGGCGGGTTGATATACATTTTTTCCAAATGTCGCTAAACCCGCCCCTGCGGTATTAGTGCTACAAATATCAACGATCGCCCAAAACAAATTGTTCGATCGCAGCCGCCACCCCATCTTCCTCCACATCCGGCGCTACCCAATCAGCAGCAGCCTTCACCCCATCAGGAGCATTGCCCATTGCCACGCCCACACCCGCGTAGGCAATCATTTCTACATCATTAAAATTGTCGCCGATCGCCATCACATTCGCCGCCTGTAAACCCAAAAGTTCCTCCGCTAAATACTGCACCGCATCTCCCTTATTCGCCAAAGGATGCGTAGCTTCAAAAAAAGTAGCAACGGATCGAGTCAAATAAAGCTCCGCAGGCGTGTAGCGCTGCCGCATACTGCTGAGCAAGCCGTCGAGTACCCCCGGATTCTCGCACAATGCCAAAACTTTCGTCGGTTCCCCCGGAAGATCTCGCCGCAAATCTTTAATCACCATTGGTTCAATGCCCGATCTTTCGGCATAAATTCGGGTAGCTGCGGTAATTTCCGGCACGTAAAGTTGGTCCTCAATGTAGAAATGGATCGAAAGCAGCGGTCGCAAATGCGGTTCTTCAAAATAATCTAACAGTTGCAGAGCAGTTTGTTTCGACAGCGGCAAGTGCCGCAGCCGCTTTTGAGTAGCGTGATCTTGAATCCACGCGCCCTGGTAGCAAATCAGTGGCAATGTTGAGCCGATGTCGCGGTGAAAACGCAAAGCTGAGCGGTACATCCTGCCCGTAGCGACGGCCACTTTCACTCCCCGCGACTCGGCAGCCAAAATTGCCTGTTTGACTGGTTCTCGGATGGTATTTGACAAACCTGCGATCGTGCCGTCTATATCCACTACCAGCAATTGAATGTCTGCGGTGCCAAAAGCGCGATCGGTCGCCTTAGCTGGATTTGAGGTAGTTATATTCTGCATGATTGTTTTTAGATTTTAGCTGTTGAGTTGCACGCACCAGTTTATTTTGGCACTAGCGCGATAGCAAAAGGCAACTTCTGATTTTTTAAAGACTAAAATATAGATAAGTAAATAAGCGACAAAAAAAGTATCTAGGAGGACTCTTTAGGGAGGGTTTTAGCTCAGCTATATAATAGTAGCCAGTTTACTGCCGTAAAAACCGCACTCGCTCGGTGATTTGTATTTCCACTTACTTAATAATACTTGTGGCAAAAAAGAATGCAACTGTAGGTCAGATCCAAAGCCTTATGTGATAAATCATTGCCAATCTAACATTTAAAATTGTCTTACCGGATCTTTCCAATAACCCCCAAATATCATGCTTTCTATCCCTGGATACCGCATTGACGAAGAACTTTATACCAACAACCCTCACACCGCTATTTATCGAGGGCTGCAGCTTGAGGAACAAAAACCCGTTATCCTCAAAACTCTCACACCCCCATACCCTACCCCAGCGCAAATATCCCAACTTCTGCACGAATCCGAAATTCTTAAAAATTTGAATTACTCCGGAATAATCAAACTTTACAAAATAGAAACCTACAATCACTTTCCTGTTTTAGTTTTAGAAGATTTTGGTGGCATTTCCCTAAAAAACTTTCTCAGCCACAACCAGCTAGAGTTACAACAATTTTTGCATATTGCCATAAAACTAGCAGAAACTCTTGGGCAACTCCACGAACACCACATCATCCATAAGGATATCAAACCCAGCAATATTATTGTCAATATCGAGACAGGAGATGTCAAGATTGCTGATTTTGCGATCGCCTCCCTGCTACCGGGCGAAAACCCCGCCCCCAGCCATCCCCATTTACTCGAAGGCACTCTCGCCTATATGTCTCCTGAACAAACGGGGCGCATGAATCGGGCGATCGACTACCGCACCGATTTTTATTCTTTAGGCGTCACCTTTTATGAAATGCTTTGTGGCGAATTGCCTTTTCAGGCGATCGATCCCATGGAATTAGTACACTGCCATATTGCCAAAACGCCAGTTTCTCCTTGTGAAAACAGAAAGCAGAAAGTAGAAAGCAGAACGATCGAAGACAGAATCAATCAAGTAGGAACCAAGGAGATTCCTCAAGTCGTTTCCGATATCGTCATAAAACTCTTAGCAAAAACGGCCGAAGACAGGTATCAAAGTGCTTTCGGACTTTTGTACGACTTGGAAAATTGTCTCGATCAACTGCAAACAACAGGTAAAATTTCCCACATAACCCTCGGCGAACAAGATCAATCAAGTCACCTGCAAATTTCCCAAAAAATTTACGGGCGAGAAACAGAAGTTAAGATGCTTCTCAGTATCTTCCAGCGGATGAGGCGAGGCAATACAGAAATCGTGCTAATTTCTGGTGGTGCAGGTGTGGGCAAGTCGTCGTTAGTATATGAAGTTTACAAGCCGATTCGGCTGGGAAACGGGTATTTTATTGACAGCAAATTTGAGCAATTTAAGCGCGATATTCCCTACGCTTTTTTCCTCCAAGCTTTTCAAGATTTGTTGCGACAAATTTTCACAGAAAATGCCGCAGAAATCCATGTTTGGAAACAAAAAATTTTAAACGCACTCGGCGGCAACTGCCAAGTAATTATTGAAGCTATTCCCGAAGTAGAACTGATTGTCGGGTCGCAGCCCCCCGTCCCAGATTTAGGAGCACATGAATCTCAAAATCGCTTTAATTTAGTATTTCAAAACTTCATCCGCGTCTTTGCTGAAAAAGAACACCCCCTAGTAATTTTCCTGGACGACTTGCAGTGGGTAGATTCAGCATCTCTCAAGTTAATAGAACTGCTAGCAAGTGACCTGGAAACTCAATATTTATTAATAATTGGAGCTTATAGAGAGCAGGAAGTAGATACAAATCATCCCCTAATGCTGACCGCCGAAGCAATTAAAAAAGCAGGCGGCACTGTGAGGGCGATCGCCCTTTCGCCTTTAGATATAAGCAGCGTCAACCAATTCGTTGCCGATACTTTGAACTGCGCCCCCGAAAAATCCCTAAGTTTAGCAGAACTGCTTTTTCAAAAAACGGGTGGAAATCCCTTCTTTTTAACTCAATTAATAAAATTTCTTAACTCAAAAAGTTTGATCCAATTTAAATCTTCACCCTCGCATAATTTGGTCGAGCTAGCTGAACCCAACCTTTCTGAGTTAGCCCAACCAATCTCAGAGGGTATTGTAAAAAAATGCCAAATCACAGGCGAGTGGCAGTGGGATATCGAAGAAATACAAGAAATGGGAATAACTGACAATGTTGTCGAATTAATGATAAATAATATTCAAAAACTTTCACAGAATACGCAGGAACTGCTCAAATTAGCCGCTTGTATCGGTAACACATTTGATTTAGAAATTCTCTCGACCATCGCCGAAAAAACTCTGGCGTCGGCAGCAACAGACCTCGGTGACGCACTTCAGTCCGGTCTGATTTTGCTCGTGAATAACGCCTACCAAATTCCGATCGCACTAGCAGCAAGCACAGAAATAACGGACACAATCTGTAGAGACTTTACCGATGAATTGTCTCTATCAGTCGCTGAGGTTCCTAGCGCAACTTACAAATTTTTGCATGAGCGAGTGCAGCAAGCGGCTTATGCTTTAATAGCCGATTATCAAAAACAAGAAATCCATCTAAAGATAGGCAGTTTTTTACTACAAAAGGCACCAGCCGATCAATTAGAAGATCATATTTTTGATACCGTCAACCAACTAAATTTTGCCAAAGAAATTATCAGCAGTGAATTAGAAAAATTTCAATTATGCCAATTAAATTTAATGGCAGGTCGCAAAGCAAAAGCAAGTGCAGCTTACGAACTTTCCCTCAAATATTTAACCGCAGGTATTGAACTGCTGCCCCCTGAAAGTTGGCAAACTGACTACGACTTGACTCTTGCACTCTACGAGTCAGCAGCAGAAGCTGCTTACCTCAATACCGACTTTGAACCAATGGAAAAATGGGCTGAAATTGTTCTGCAACACGCAAAAAATGAACTCGACAACATCAAAGTTTTTGAAATCAGAATCATAGCTTGTGCGATGCAAACCAAACTCCAAGAATCGGTAAAAATTGGTCGCGAAGCACTAAAAATGTTAGGAATCAACTTTCCAGAATCGCCTATTCCCCTCCACATTCAGCAAGCACTGGCTAAAACCGCAGCTTATTTAACCGACAAGACAATAGAAGATTTAATTAACTTACCCCTTATGACCAATCCGCATAAATTAGCAACTATGCGCGTGCTTTCCAGTATGTTTTCAGCTACATTTATAGTTGAACCTGGGCTGCTGCCACTAATTGTGTGCGAGCAAGTTAATTTATCTATTAATTACGGAAATTCTACTTTTTCTGCCTTCGGTTATGCTAATTACGGAGCAATTTTAAAAGGAATAGTTAGAGATATTGAATCTGGCGAGCGCTTTGGTCAATTAGCTTTACATTTGAGCGATAGATTAAATGCGTTAGAATTCAAAAGCAAAACGCTTAATTTAGTAGCATTCATTTTGATGAACGGCAAGCATCACGTTAAAGACTCTTTGCCACTATTAGAAGACGCCTATCAAAGTGCGCTAGAAAATGGGGATTTAGAATGTGTCGGATATGCAGCCGTAAATATTTGTCAGTCTTTGTATTTCATCGGTCAAGAATTGCCACAACTGGAACGGAGAATGGTAAGTTACAACCATTTGCTGTTTCAACTCAAGCAAGAAACTGTATTGACTTGGAATCAAATATATCGGCACACTATTTTGCAATTGATGGGAAAAGTGGAAAGTCCACACCTTATATTAGGTGAAGAATACAGCGAAGAAAAATTGTTGTCGCTGCTGTTGAAAGCTAACGATAGGGTGGGACTACAGCACTTTTATTTGCAAAAATTAATCCTAGCGTATTTATTTGGAGATACCGCTACCGCGCTAGAAAATGCAGCGCAAGCCGAAGTATATTTAGACGGAGTTGCAGGCTTTATTAATGTTTCCGAATACCAGTTTTACGATTCTCTAGCCCGCCTAGCAGCCTATCCATCTGCAACAGACGAGGAACAAGAAGAGCATATTTTTTACGCGGTCAGTAACCGGAAAAAACTGCAACACAAAGCGCTTTCTGCACCCATGAATCTTCAGCACAAATGCGACTTACTTACAGCAGAAAAAGCACGTGTTTTGGGGGATATTGTGAGAGCAATGGAATATTACGATCGCGCAATTGAAGGAGCCCAAGAAAACGGATACATACAAGTACAAGCACTAGCTGCAGAATTGGCAGGAGCATTTTATCTATCCATAGGACGAGAAAAAACTTCTAAAACTTACTTGACAGAAGCGCGTTATTGCTATCAGCGATGGGGAGCAACAGCCAAAGCAGCACATTTAGAATCAAAATACTCGCACTTGCTAACTTCAGGCTCGATTTCAACTAATATCGAAACTCACCAATCTACCAGCAGCACTTCCACTACGAACGATAGTGCAGGCGTGCTAGACTTGACCACAGCAGTTAAAGCATCGCAAACCTTAGCCGGCGAAATAGTTCTAGACAAACTGCTGGCAAAAATGATGAAAATTGTTATTGAAAATGCCGGAGGGCAAACAGGCTTTTTAATACTAGAAAAAGAGGGTCAATGGGTGATTGAAGCATCAGGATCTGTAGATGTCGATCGCGTTGCTGTCATGCAATCAATTCCGATAGATTTTGTAGCCGACGATCAAGAAGCAACTTTGCTGGCCGTTGCAGTTGTGAATTACGTCGCCCGCACCCAGGAAAGTATAGTTTTAAACGATGCCAGCCGCGAAGGACAATTTACTCGCACACCCTATATAATGGCCGTTCAACCTAAATCAATTCTTTGCACTCCGTTAATTAATCAAGGTCAACTCACTGGTCTTCTATATTTAGAAAACAATCTGACTACAGGCGCTTTTACACAAGACAGGTTAGAAATATTAAAACTGCTGTCTTCTCAAATTTCTATCTCGATCGAAAACGCCCAACTTTACGACAACTTGCACCAATTCAATCAGAATCTCGAAAATTTAGTACAGCAGCGTACCTCCGAGCTCTCCCAAACTTTAGAAGACTTAAAATCAGCTCAAAATAAACTGGTAGAATCGGAAAAAATGGCTGCCCTAGGAGGGTTGGTTGCAGGTGTTGCCCACGAAATCAATACTCCCATCGGCATCGGCATCACCGCCGCCTCATTGCTTGCTGAAAAAGCCACAAAGTTTTTTGAGGTTTACAGTAACGGCCAAATAAAACGTTCCGAGTTAGAAAAGTTTCTGGATACCGCGATGCAAAGCAGTAATATGATCTTATCTAACCTCACGCGGGCAGCAGACTTAATTCACAGTTTTAAAGAAGTAGCTGTGGATCAGTCGAGCGAGTTAAAACGCACGTTTAATGTTAAAAACTATCTAGAGGAAATTTTGACATCCTTAACAGCCAAACTAAAAAGAACTAAGCACAAAATAGAGATTAAGTGTGATGAAAATATTGTAGTGGACAGTTACCCTGGCGTAGTGTGTCAAATTGTGACAAATCTGGTGTTGAATTCCCTAATTCACGCCTACGATGGAGAAGACGAAGGCGTTCTGGCTTTTGATTTCAAACTAGAGGGCGATCGGCTAATATTTGAATATGCCGATAACGGCAAAGGAATTGACCCAGAAAATCTCAGTAAAATTTTTGAACCATTTTTTACCACCAAAAGAGGTCAGGGAGGCACGGGATTGGGACTGCACATTATTTATAACCTTGTTACTCAAAAACTAAAAGGCACAATTAGCTGCACAAGTCAAGTAAATAAAGGCACAAAATTTATGATTGAATTTCCCGCTAAAATGAGCAATTAGTTATTAGACCGCCAACATGGATATAAGTTTTATATAGGAGAACGATATATGTCAGAAGCTAGTAAAAACCTGTTGGCTGCGGGCGATGAGGAATTAATCGCGGCGGGGGACGATGAGTTAATATTTGCCGAGGAAGACGAGGCGGAACAAAAACCGCTAGAAGAAAGTTGGAAAATATTAATTGTAGATGATGAAGTAGAAATTCATAATATTACTAAACTAGCGTTAAGCGATTTTAAATTTGAAGGTAAAAGTATAACCTTTATCAGCGCTTACTCAGGAAAAGAAGCTAAAGAAATAATCCAAAATAACTACGACATAGCATTGATTTTACTTGATGTAGTTATGGAAACAGAAGAAGCCGGCTTGGAAGTAGTTAAATACATCCGCGATATTTTAAATAATCAAATTGTGCGAATCATTTTACGCACTGGGCAGCCCGGACAAGTACCAGAAGATGTAGTAATTGTCAGCTACGATATCAATGATTACAAAACCAAAACCGAACTTACTAATAAAAAATTATTTACTACAGTAGTCACCGCACTGAGAGCATTTAGATCACTCAATCAAATCGAATCCAGCAAAAGCGAGCTCGAAAAAATAGCCGTCGCATCAGCCCGTTTTGTACCCCGTGAATTTTTGAAATTTCTCAAAAGAGAAAGCATCGTTGATGCCAGACTAGGAGACTCTGTACAAGCAGAAATGACGATTATGTTTGCCGACATTCGCTCATTTACAAGTCTGTCAGAAAGTATGTCTCCCCGAGAAAACTTTGAATTTCTTAACTCTTACTTAAGCCGAGTTGGCCCAGTTATCCGCCAGTACAACGGTTTTATAGATAAATATATTGGTGACGGGATTATGGCTTTGTTTCCTAACAGGGCTGAAGATGCTGTGCAAGCAGCAATTGAGATGCAGCATCAAGTGAAAATTTATAATAGACACAGGCAAAACAGTGGCTATCAACCTATTTCGATAGGGATTGGCTTGCATACGGGGACTTTAATGTTAGGTACGATTGGCGAAGCGGAACGAATGGAAAGTACGGTGATTTCTGATGCCGTTAATTTAGCTTCCCGCGTGGAAGGATTGACAAAGCTTTATGGAGTTGCTATTGTAGCTAGCGTCCAAACCCTTTGCCGGATAGACGATCCTCAACATTACAAGTGCCGATTTCTCGATCGCGTTCAAGTAAAAGGAAAACAAACACCTGTTGCTGTATTTGAAATTTACGATGGCGACTCGGCGACAATGATCGAACTAAAAGCACAAACTCAAACTTATTTTGAACAGGGAATTTTTTTTCACTACCAGCAGCAATTCGCGCAAGCAAGGCAAATGTTTCTGCGCGTTTTGCAAGTCAACAAGTATGATAAGGCAGCAGCTTTTTATGCAGAACGCTGCGAGATGTTGATGAAGAATGCAGTGATTATGACTCTGGAAGGTATTGAAATTTAGTTAATGGGTAATGGGTACTTGGTAATTGTAATTAGTAGTTTATATTTCTTCCCTCTTCCTTCTGCCTCCTCCCTTCTCCCCCATGCGTTTCAAATCCCTTGATGTTTTTCGCGGAATTGCGATCGCCTCGATGATTATAGTCAATAACCCCGGTAGTTGGGAACAGGTGTATCCACCGCTAGAGCACGCAGAATGGCACGGCTGCACCCCGACAGACTTAGTATTTCCGTTTTTCTTGTTCATCGTTGGCTGCGCGATGTCTTTCTCGCTGCCTAAATATATTCAAAATTATCCAAAAACCGGAATAGAAACCTCAAAAATTACACAAACAAAGGAAAAATCAGAATCCGCCAACAACCCTCTTCCTTCTTCCTTCTTCCTTCTTCCTTCTTCAAATATTTACTGGCGAATTGCGCGCCGCGCCGCGATTCTATTTATATTAGGATTGCTGCTAAATACATCTTCGATCGCCCTTGACGTACTTCTCAACAGCGCCCCAGTGGAAAACTTCGCTAAAATCCGCATCATGGGAGTATTGCAGCGCATCGGCTTAGCTTATTTCATCAGTGCGATCGCCATTCTCAACCTCTCTCCCCGCCATCAAAAACTGCTCGCTGTGGCCGTGCTTTTGGGCTATTGGGGCGCACTAACCGTATTTGCTGTAGGGGGGTACACTGCCGGCGAACTCACGCCAGAAGGAAATTTAGGAGGATATGTCGATCGGCTAATTCTCGGTAGCCAACACCTGTACAAAGGCCGCCCCTTCGATCCCGAAGGATTGTTGAGTAGCTTACCCGCAGTAGTCACAGTCCTCACAGGCTATTTTACCGGAGAATGGCTGCGAGTACAGCAAATCAAAACCCGCACCAGTATCAACTTAGCAATCTGCGGCCTCAGTTGCGTGGTAATCGGCCACTTGTGGGGATTTTTATTTCCGATCAACAAACAACTTTGGACAAGTTCTTATGTAGTTTTTACTGCTGGTTGGGCGTTGCTATTGCTAGCATTTTGCTATGAAACAATTGAAGTGCGGGATTGGAAATGGGGGAAACCGTTTGAAATCATGGGATTGAATGCCATTTTCCTGTTTGTTGCTTCCGGTATTGTCCCCAGAATCCTGTTAAAAACTAATATCGGTACTGGTGCAAATGCTCCAACAACTTACACTTGGATTTATGAAAACTGGTTTGTGCCGTGGGCGGGGCCGCTGAATGGTTCCCTAGCATTTGCCGTGACTGCAGTATTATTTTGGTGGTTAATTTTGTATGGAATGTACCGCCGTGGTTGGGCTATAAAAATTTGAGTGGTTTGGTATCTAGTGGATATAACTATTTTCTTGGTAGCGCCTGATCTACTTGAATCGGAGTGTGCGAGGTATAGATGCTTGAAAGGGAGACTTCCTCTGGCAAGTAGTAGCTAATGGGGCTTGACATACAAAAGCCTTTTGCGGTAGTATACACCCATAAAAATTATCCTCCAACTACTATATAAAAACTTACCAATAAAGTAGTAGTCATCTAAAAAGAGAAGAGGTGAATAGTTATGGCAAGAATGATTCCTCAAAAATTATCATCAACAACTAAGAGCTACGCAGAAAAGACTCTATTCCAGATTTTTGAAAATAATTTGAGTGATGATTATATTGTTTTTCATGGAGCATGGTGGCAGCACATCAAATATATTGTTCAAGATAGGGAAGCTGACTTCATCATAATTCATCCCGAGCAGGGAATTCTTATACTAGAAGCCAAAGGAGGGGAGATAAGGTACGATCCTCTAAACATGGCTTGGTATCAGAACGAAGACAAGATGAAAATATCTCCTTTTAAACAAGCCAAAGAAATTAAGTTTAAGTTTTGGGATTTTCTCAGTAAACACAACGAATTTAAAAATAAAGATTTTTGTATAGGACAATGTGTGGCTTTTCCTGATATTGATGGGGTGGTAAACAATCTACCCTCTGAAGCACCTCAAGAGATATTACTTTTACGTCCTCAGTTAGGAAATATTAGTGGGTGGATATCTTCGGTTTTTGATTACTATAAAGCGGAGGGACATTTTACAAAACTTGGAGAGCAGCGGACAGATTTCATCATTAACCTCATATCTCCCAGTACAGTGTTCAAAAAATATATTGTTAATGATATTGGTGAAAACAACCACGAAATTCTTCAATTAACAGAACAGCAATTCGATATTTTGAATAATTTGTGGTTCCATACTCAGTGTATTGTTCTGGGCTGTGCTGGTTCAGGGAAGACTCAGTTGGCAATAGAAAAAGCAAGAAGGTTATGCCAACATAAGGTTAGAACGCTCGTAATATGTAAATCTAATAACCTTTCTCTTTATATCGCTGCTGCTTTACAAGATGAAATTACAGTGGGTTACTGTGGAGTTTATAGTTATGAAGAAATACACTCACAAAAATCTCAGTTAACAGTTGAGTTTACAGCAATCATCGTTGACGAAGGACAAGACTTTGAGCAAAAGGAAATTAACGATTTGAAACAGTTGATTCCTGATGAAGGAAAATTTTACATTTTTCAAGATAGTAATCAAAAAATTTCAAAAAATGCAAATAGATGCGCCCTTCAAGTAAACCCGACTGTCTTAAATAAAAACTGTCGAAATACTGACAAAATCTTCAAACATGCAGAGAAATTTGTATCCTGTATTTATGAAAGAAAGAGTTCATTAATTGAAGGAAGAGATGTAATGCATCGCATATATGAAGAGACAGATGATATCTTTAGTTTATTAGAAAAAGATATTACCGCTCTAGTGAATAAGGAGAATGTTTCTCCGGCTCAGATTGTTATATTAACTGATATGTATCCATCATCAAAGTCCCTACTTTCACAATATTCGCATATCGATCGTTTTTATCTTAAGCCATATTCATTTTCCGATAAAGCTCAAAATACTATTCATTGGTCAAATATAGGGATGTATAAGGGACTAGAAAGTGATGTTATAATGTTATTCTTTGAAAAAGAAAAGAATTTGATATTAAGTAATTGGGATATCGCAGATAGGTATGTTGGAGCTACAAGAGCAAAAAGCTTGCTTGTTATTTATGAACCTCCCGATCTAGATATTGATTTTTAAGATGGGAATTTTACTGAGAATTCAAGTCTTCAGATTCATATTCAATTTCACTCTCTTCCAAAATCTCTTCAAAAGAAGCTAACCCGGGAGAATGATTTTCATATAAAGTTCCTATCTGATAAACAGCCTGTTGGATCGGTTTTGGTATGGGACGCTTTAAGTTATGAGATACAAAGTCTTGCAAATGTCGATGATCGCGGTCTCTGAACATCAGATAATAAGCATATATACAATTCAACTGCAATGCGATACAATTGATTTTCATTAACTTAGTTATATGTTCAATAATTCTATTTCGGAGTTTTTGATTCATCCCTATTCTTTCTATATAGGGTAGGCCCCCCTTTCGTGAATTAACCAGATGATGAATAATTCTAGTTTTGATAAATACATTAACAAGTTCATCATCAAATACTTTAAAAAGATATTTAAGGCTGATGTTTTGAATATCATTACTATAATTTTGTGAGATAAATTTTACAAACAACCAAGAGTAATAGCTCCAATGTTTTGGGTATTTTTTGGACAATATATAAAGAGATTCCATCTGCTGACTAAATGCTTGATTTTCAAGTTTCGCGCCTAATTTAATGCCATTCAAAAAAACACAGAAGTTTTTTGCTTTATCTTCATCATCAATATCGTTTATTTTTATAACTTTCTTTGGATATTTTGAAAAATATAATTTTTCATATTGCTCACTTGCTTGTTTAGAATCAATTTCTTTAATGATTTGGGTTTTATCTAGCTTCTTTTCTTGCTTGCTTTCATTATAACTCTTTTCTTGACACGGCATTCCATAAATCCCACTTTTATTTGAATGTTTAATGAATTTAATAATTTGTTCTTGAGCTTCTATGATTTTAGTTTTTGAAGTATTCAAATTTAGTCCGATTTTTAGAAGAAATTCTTGTAGGATTATTAAGACCTTTAATGAATCACTTTTATTGTTTGTAAAAACTCTAAAATCATCTACATATCTGCCGAATTTTATACCTAAGTTGAATAATGCTTCATCCACTTCATTAAGAAATATATTAGCTATAAAGCCTTCTGCTGAATTTCCTATAGGTATACCTTGGCTATTATATGTTTCACATAATTTTCCGTCCACCATTGAATAGTAACAAGTTTTGAATTTCAATGTCCTACTAAATAGAATCATAAAATGACTTTCATTAGTAATGTTTAGTTTCTGTGAAATGGCTGACAGGAGATATTCATGAGATATAGAGTCATAAAAAGAGGATATGTCGGTTTTCAGCAGACAAGTGCTATTTTCGACTTGGGCTAATTGCCAATCTATAAACTCTTGAAATCCTGCATAGTGAGGCATATATAAATATCTCTTGGAGATATTATTTTTTATATTTCTATCAATACGATGTGAAAAGCAATTGTGAACAAACGTAAAATCCAATAGTTCAGCTAATACAGATACAAAAATAAATTTGATTACTAAGTCTTTGAATGGAGTGTATATCATCCTTCTGAAGAACATATCTGATTTTGGTAGATAGAATGAAAACGCAGTTTCTGGTTCATACAAACTGGGATTTTCCAGAGATAATTCAATTTCTTTAAATAATTTTTCTTTATTTTGTCTGTAGTAAGCTATTTCAATAAAGTTGCAGTAGGCATCTTCTTTGATTTGGTAGTAAATAGCATAGACATAGGCTTTTTCAAAAACTTCTCTTTTTTTAATTTGTTCAAGCCAAAAATTTTTATTCATTAGTTTGATTAATTTAAATGTTACCTATCAGCAAAGGATTCAATGGGTCAGGGCAAATCCCGAACGGCGCAGGGCATCAAGGGAAGGATTGCCGATCGCACTTCTAATGATATTTGAGAAAAGGGCGATCGATCTTCCGCTCGAGACACCAGTTTAGGTTAATTTTCAAGGCAGGATAATGTATTATGCCGACCACTGCTCAAGAAATCTATATCCAAGTGGTCCGTACTTTGTCACCAACAGAGGGGCTGCGCTGGGCAACTCTTATCCTCAACGAGTTATCACAGCCAAATCTCGCTGTAGTCGAGCCAAGTGATACCTAGACTGAGGACGATTGTCTTGATGTTACAACCTTTTCTTTGCAATCGGATTCATGACTCCCGAAGATTTTTAGATGAACCCTACACTATCTATCGTTCATAGCGACCCCGAAATTTTAGGGATAAATTCTGTCTTTATCGCCACTCGCGTCCCGATGAAGACTCTGCTTGATTGTCTCGAAGGAAGTGATTCGCCCTGCGGAGTTCCTCGACCATTTTCCTAGTGTCAGCGGCGATCGAGCGATTTCTGTTCTGGCAATGATACGATCGCCACATAACAACATTTAACGTTGATTGATGTCCACTTCCTCAACATCGATCGCCTGCGTGATCGGATTTCCGATCGCACACGCGCCACAACTTCGATAAATTAACGCCCCAACCCCGCCCATGTCAAGGATTTTGCCGATTTCTCGATCGCCCGCCATCGAATCCCTAACTACAAATAAGCCCCACCCGCTAAAATTTAAAAATAGAGACGTAAAAATAGGCAGGCCCGGTCAATGATCCCAACAGTTATAGAACAATCCGGTCGCGGCGAACGCGCCTTTGACATTTACTCGCGACTCCTGCGCGATCGCATCGTCTTCTTGGGCCAACAGGTTGACTCTGACTTAGCTAACCTGATCGTTGCCCAATTGCTATTTTTAGATGCAGAAGACCCCGAAAAAGATATTTACCTCTATATCAACTCCCCAGGGGGTTCGGTAACAGCAGGTATGGGCATTTTTGATACGATGAACCACATCCGCCCCGACATTTGCACTATTTGTCTCGGTTTGGCAGCCAGCATGGGCGCTTTCCTGTTGAGTGCCGGCGCTAAAGGCAAGCGGATGAGTTTGCCTCACTCCCGGATTATGATCCACCAACCTCTAGGCGGAGCTCAAGGACAAGCAACCGATATTGAAATTCAGGCAAAAGAGATTTTGTACCACAAGCGCCGCCTGAACGAACATCTTGCCAACCATACCGGTCAGCCGCTTTCCCGCATTGAAGAAGATACCGAACGGGATTTCTTCATGTCGGCTGAAGAAGCAAAGGACTACGGATTAGTCGATCAAGTGATCGATCGCCGTCCTTCCGCCAGCCGCCCGATCGCCGCTGTCGTCTAAATGAAAAGTTAAAAATCAAAAATGAGGAAATATTCTTCATTTTTGATTTTTAATTTTTAACAGTCATATCAAATCCGTTAGCACCGGAATAGTAAATTCGAGTTCACTGTTGACTGTTGACGGTTCACTGTCAACAGTCAACAGTCAACACACCTAGAAACCCTACATAATTATTAGGGCAAAGATTCGAGATATTGCAGGAAGTCGAGCAATTCTTCTTGATTTAAGAAATGGCGCGCTTCTTTGCCATAACCTTGTTTGAGATAATCTTTTCCTTGGTTGGGAGTCCAGTTCAACCGCTTGATTTCCTCAGTAGTTCTGCTGTAGATTTCCAGATATTCTAGGAAATCTACCAACTGTTCGCTAGAAAGCTCTCTCTGCGACGACTTGCCGTAATTGTGTTCGAGACAGTCGCTTTCCTGTTTTTTCTTCCATTGCAGGCGTTTGAGGATGGCGTCTATTTGGGCGATCGTATCAGAATCATCCTCGATCGCATCGCTCGGAATTCCCACTGCGATCGGTTGCAATTCCCTGAGTTCGGCCGCACCCTGTAGCAGTTCACTTTGGGTAGTAGTCGGCACATCCAGTTCCTGAAGTGGTTCGCCATAGCTAGAAGAAAGCCAAGCGTCCGAGTCTAACTGCTTCGGTACAAATCCAGTAGCCTCGACGCGATCAACCGTTGGCGGCAGCGGTTCCGGTACAGGTGCGATCGGCTCTTCATTTAATTTCGCTTCAGTCTTGACAAAATTGCTTTGATATGATTCAGGCAATTTGTCAGCAACAGGGATTTCTAGAACCGGAAGAGGAACACTTGTCGGCCCAACAGGAACCGGAACAGCAGCAGGAGGGGGAGGGGGAACAGCAGCAACCGGGGAAACAGCAGGAGGAGGGGGAACAGCAGCAACCGGGGGAACCGGAGCAACCGGAGCAACCGGAGCAACTGGAGCCGGATCAACACTCGCGATCGCACGATCGGGCGCAGCAAATCCAAGGACAGCGATCGCTCGCAACCGGGCACGGTCTTCAGCATCCTCAACAGACTCAGCAGCCGACATACCAGTAGCGAGAGTTTGGCCGTCAACCTGCACCAGACAGCGAACCACAAACTTACCGTGATGAATAGTCAGCAACTCACAGATTAACTGTCCAGCGGGATAAAGGGCGCGAAATTCAGCAAACATAGTTTTTTGACCCCGAAACCAGAAGGGGCTTTTGACTTAAGTTTAGTACACAACCACGCATTAGTTGCTTGATTCTTCAACATTTCTTGAAAACGTGAGGGCGATCGTGTAAGCCCAGGTGCATCTAATTGTTACAGACAAGTTTGATGAAATTCTTGTGGGGAGTAGGGGTTGGGCGTCACGCCCGCCCAAAAATACAATTGAAATGCCCAACAGCTTAACAGAAAGCGACTAAAGCCAAGCTCGATCGTCCGAGAGATCGCGAAAATTTTAAAAATTACCCCTGGTCAGGCTTGGCTCAACAACAGCTCAGAGAAAACAATTTTCTGAAAGCACCTATTCAACATACAATAAATTAAAGGTGAATCATCCGCGCAACCTTTCACGCCACTAAACCCCATCCCACATCCGGCAGTTTAAGCTAACAAGCACCGGGCGTCATTTCTACCTATAGGAGATGGCACAGCAACTAAGCAAAAGTAGTAAAAGTCTCCGGTTTGCGTACCTGCACTTTCTACAGCACAGATTGCTCCCGACCCGCTCGTTGCACCTCCGTCCGCAAGGACTGATCGCGTGCACAAAAACAGGGGCATCGCAGCAGCGAGCTACTAGCAATTTTGCCCTAAAGCTCCGGTAAATTCTTTGCTAAAGTAAGAAGCAAGAGGCACTTCAAAAGGAAGAAGGAACAAGGCAGAAGGAACAAGGCAGAAGGAAGAAATGCAAATTTTATCCCTCTCCATCCCTCCATCGGCTCATCCTCGACTCAAGCCGTCGCTTTCAGTATCGAGCCATCTTTTAAGAACCGACTGGGGCTTTCTAATTCGCGAAGTGCTCGGCGCTGCTGACCTAAAAGCAAACAAACCAACGCTAAAAAATTGTATTGGGGAATAGCGTGCGGGACCGTTGTCTGCACCGTCAGCAGTCAGTTCAAGACAGACAGCAGACAATTAGCACGAAGCTGGTGTCGGGAGAGAATCTCAAAAAAACCTCGCGATGAAACAAGGTGGCTGTGCTCGCGTCTCCACCTATCAACCCGCGCTTTTGTTGGGAAGCAGGCACTGCGAGGGCCCGAGGGGGTGCGGCTGATTTCGCCAAAATTAGACTAATTGCTGGAAACAAGAGGATCGATCGCTACATGGAATTTTCTATCGCTGCACTGCTGGCAAATTTTACAGAAGACAAATTAGTGGCTCCTAAAGCATTGGAGAAAAAACTCGACTGCAACGACGCCACCAGTCAACTCAAACTTCAAATTGCATTAGAAGCTCTAGAGAAAATTGGCATATTAGTCAAAGACAAAGGCCGCTATCGCCGAGTAGCTGAAGACGACGTAGTAGAAGCAAAACTGCGCTGTTCGAGCAAAGGATTTTGCTTTGCAATTCAAGACGCCGAAGGCTCAGAAGACGTTTATGTGCGGGAAAGTCACCTCTCGACAGCTTGGAATGGCGATCGAGTCTTAGTCAAAATCATCAAAGAAGGTAGCCGCCGCCGATCGCCCGAAGGCGAAGTCATGCTCATCCTCGAACGCGCCAACCCCTCGGTACTAGCGCGAGTCAAGCAAACCGCCACCCCCACCGGCCGCGTCAGCTACAGAGCAATCCCCCTGGACGATCGCCTGTTGTTTGAACTAGACTTGCTCGCAAATGGCACAAATCTCCAAGACGCGATCGACCACCTAGTACACGTCGAAGTCAAACGCTACCCCCTCGGCACCCATCGCCCAGTCGGCAAAGTAGTACAGGTACTCGGTTCCGACGCCGAAGCCGCTGACGACCTCGACATCGTATGCTGCAAACACGACTTGCCGCGATCGTTCCCCGCCGCCGTCATCAAAGCCGCCGAAAATTTGCCCAGCAAAGTCAAAAAAACCGACATCAAAAAACGCCTAGATTTGCGTAATATTCTGACTGTTAGCTTCAGCAAAAACGAACCGGGAACAACCAACAGCGAAAACGATGCCCCTCAAGCCCCGGAGGAAAATCTCTCCGAAGGAGGAGGCGAAAACGAGTTTGATCCGACAGCATTCCTCTCCGATCCGCCAGTGGAACGCGCTTTGTCGATCGAAACCCTGAAGCCCGGCCGCTGGCAAATAGGAATCCACATCAGCGACGCCGCCGAGTACGTGCAGCCAGAAACCCCGATCGACCGCGAAGCCCGCAAGCGAGGCACCGCCGCCCATCTGGGAGAAAAAATCATCGCCGTACTGCCAGAAACCCTCAACGAGCGCTGCTCCCTCCTGCCAAACAGCGAACGGCTGGCCTTCAGCATACTGCTCACCCTCGACCAATCAGGAGAACTCCTAGAATACGAAATTCAAACTAGCGTCATTCAAATTGACTACCACCTTACTTACGAGCAAGCTCAAGCAATTCTCGAACCAGGGGATGCCGAAGAGCACCCTTTATCCTCCGCCCTCCGTCCTTTCCTAGATCAACTCGGAGCCGCCTCACAGGCCGCCAGACAGACAAGGCTCAAGCGGGGAGCTTTTGAACTAAATTTGCCCGACGCTAACTCTCACTTCGATGACGAAGGCGAATTAGGAGCTTTTGCAACGGCTCCCCCCGCCCAGTCGGCTGTCTCCGAGTTAGTGGTACTTGCCAACCAAGCCGTCGCCACCCACCTGCAAGCCTTGGGAGTCCCAGCAATTTACCGCGTCCAGCCGATGCCAGACCCGGCAGACATTCAAGAGTTCATCAAACTCTCCAACAACCTCGGAGGCGAACTGTATCTCGAAACCGAAGAAGAAGTTTTGCCCTTGGACTTTCAGCGATTTACCCAGCAGTTTGCCGGCCTTAAGTCCGAAAGAGTTCTCACCTACCTGCTAGAAGACACCATGAAGCCCGCTGTTTACAGCACCACTGCCAAGTCGCACTTCGGTTTGGGGCTGTCAGAGGGTTACACGCGCTGCACTTCGCCACTTTCGCGCTACGCCGATTTGCTGATACTGCGGGTGTTGCAAGCGGTGTTCGAGCAAGGTCGCAGCAGCCGCACAACACGGGCTAAGGAAAAAGTTGACTTGCATCATTCCTCCTGTCACGGTCAAATTACTTGGAATGTTCTCCCCCCAGATTTGCACCACGAATTTGAGACGGAGTTTGCATCGGTAGTAGTACACCTGACGGAACGCGAAAGAGTTGCTGAGGATGCCGAAAGCGATTTGCAGGGATTGAAGAAAACCGGATTGATGAAAGAGCGCACCGGTCAAACTTTCCAGGGTTTGATTACAGGTGTGCAGTCTTACGGTTTCTTTGTGGAAATTGAGGTGCGGCCGCCGGAGAGCGACATCTTGCGTGTTGAGGGATTGGTGCACGTTTCTTCGCTGAAGGATGATTGGTACGAATATCGATCGCGGCAGCAAACTCTGGTGGGTCGCAAAAACCGCAATCAGTACCGTTTGGGCGATCGGGTAGAAGTTCAAGTCAAGAGTGTGGATTACTACCGCCAGCAAATTGATTTAGTTGCAGTTGGTGGTGGCAGCCAAGCTTTTGATGATGATGAATAATCTGTTGACTGTTGACAGTTGACAGTTGACAGTTAACTGTTAACTTGTCTCAATACTTAGTTGTCATTGTCGGGCAACTAAGTATTTAGAAGTGGGCGACCAACTATACTCAGCAATCATCAATAAATAATTAATGACTAATATCAAATCCGATAGCATCGTCGGGCGTTAAATCCAGCCAACAGTCAACAATCACGGACGGTGCAACCAGAATTTATATAACTTATCTGCGTGAATCTGTGTTAATTTGCCTATATCTGCGGTGAAAAAAAGAGAATGTATTAACCGCAGATAACAATGGATTGACGCTGATTCACGCAAAGGTCGAAAAGAGATATAGGAAGAATTCGGATGCTAACAAATTTGATATAACAACTAACAACAGTCAACAGTCAACCGACAACTAACAACTAACAAATAACAAATAACTAATGACGAATAATTACCCCCTAATCTTAGGAGTTACTGGAGCATCGGGACTGATTTATGCGGTGCGAACATTGAAATATTTGTTGGAAGCCGATCGCGCGATCGAACTGGTCGCTTCCAAGTCTACTTACATGGTTTGGCAAAGCGAACAGAACACTCGAATGCCCGCAGAACCGACGCTACAAGAGGAATTCTGGCGGGAACAAGCAGGAGTAGCCACAATGGGTAAACTTCGGTGCCATCCTTGGCAAGATGTCGGTGCTAATATTGCTAGTGGCTCCTTTCGTACCCAAGGGATGATGATTATTCCCTGTAGCATGAGTACGCTGGGGAAATTGGCGGCTGGTTTGAGTTCGGATTTGCTCGAAAGAGCGGCCGACGTTCAGCTCAAGGAAGGGCGAAAATTGGTACTCGTGCCTCGCGAAACGCCTTTTAGCTTGATTCACCTGCGGAATTTGACTACCTTGGCGGAAGCTGGAGCTAGAATTGTACCAGCGATTCCTGCTTGGTATCACAATCCCCAAACTATTGAAGATTTGGTAGACTTTGTGGTGGCTCGCGCTTTAGACCAGTTGGGGATTGATTGCGTTCCTCTCAAACGCTGGAAAGAAGATGTCAGTTGACAGTTGACAGTTGACAGTTGACAGTTGACAGTTGACAGTTGACAGTTGACAGTTTGTTATTGATGATTTGTTAGTTTTAATAGCAATTACCAATTACCTATTACCAATATTTTTAATATGCGTGCTGTATTTTTGCTAGTAATTGTGGTGGGGCTGACTATTTTTGCCCTGCAAAATGTGGAGCCGGCATTATCGCTGGTATTTTTGGGAGTTCGATCGCCCGCTTTGCCCTTATCTATCTGGATTTTGCTGAGCATGGCGGTGGGAGCTCTCACATCTTTATTGATTTCTGGTTTGCTCGCTTTTTCAAATTACCTATCCCAAACGGGAAACCGCACCGGCCGATCGAGTCGCAGCCGTCCCGATACTTTCCCAGAGGACATGAGAACGCCTTACACGCCACCTCCCCCTCCTAGAAAACAGGGAATTGACCCGGATCTGAATAGGGAAAATAATCAAACTCAGGCTGCTGGTTCCTACCGAACTGATTACGGTACGTCGGCTGGTTACAGTGCCCGGACTTTCCAGCAAGAAACTCCGAACCCGGATGGGGCGAAGGATTACGCTCAACCGGGGACTTATGCAGCCGCAGACGATGAGGATGATTGGATCTCAGATGGCTCAAAATCGGGATCTCAAGGGGGTGATGACGATTGGGGGGACGATCGCGATTTTCCCGATCGACCGCAGGTAAATGATGTTCCAGCGGCAAATCCGAGGGCTTACGAATCTCAGCAGGAACCGAAAAGCCAATCTTGGGCTGGCTCAGTATACTCTTACGGCTATCGAGATCCGAGTCAGTCTGGGGTGGGGCAAACTGAGGCTGTATACGATGCGGAGTATCGAGTGCTGGTTCCTCCGGGAGGGGATATTCCTAAACCCGCTGATGAAACACCAATAAATCCTCTTGCAGAAGCAGATGAGGATTGGGGATTGGATGAGGGTGATGAGTTTGATGACGATGATGGCCTCAGTGGCCGATCAATTAACCTGAAAAAATAGAAAAATATCGGAGGATTTGGCAGTGGATGGGTTGAGGGGAGTAAATATTTATCTTGTCGGGATGATGGGTGCGGGAAAAACAACGGTGGGGCGGATTTTGGCAAGAAAATTAAAATACCGTTTTTTTGATACTGATGAACTAATTGTTCGAGTTGCTAATCAGTCAATTGCTGAGATTTTTGATCGAGAAGGGGAAGAGGCTTTTCGGGAACTAGAAACTAAAGTGCTCGGTGAATTGTCTGCGTATCAAAATTCGGTTGTGGCTACGGGCGGCGGCATTGTGACGCGATCGATGAATTGGGGTTACTTGCACTACGGTGTAGTAGTTTGGCTGGATGTGCCTGTAGATCAATTGTACGATCGACTGCGTTCGGACACCGCTCGACCCCTACTGCAGGAGGGCGAGCTCAAATCTAAGCTGCAAAGCCTTTTTAAAGAGCGAGAGCGTTTCTACACTCAAGCAGATGTCCGAGTCTATGCTGGTGTGGGCGAAAGGCCTGAAGCAGTGGCGACTAGGGCGATCGAGGAAATCCAAAAAGTTATCAAACCAGAAACCGGGCCTGAGCTCAATTGATACATTCAGAAACCGATTTTCTAAGAAAATAACAGGTTTGTGGGGACTTTTGATACCAGTTCAAAAAAATAATGCAACTATACGCAAGCTCCAAACCACCACCTTTATCAGTCATTCCCAAAATCTAAAATCTAAAATCTAAAATCTAAAATGGTTGGACTTCGGTGAAAATACTGGTTTTTGTCTGAGTGTGTCCGTTTAACCACCCAATATTTTGCAATCCACCGGGTTTGACTGGATGTGATGCGTAACTTTTAGAAGCATGAGGATGTGGTGATGCGGAGATTTTATAAAAAAACTAATGGCAGACTCATCTGATTCGTTAAAGTCGGCTATTGAGTTCTCCCTAAAAATAAAATGGCCCCACGGCTGAAGGGCTGTAGGGCGCAAGGACAGTTAAACGCTACCTTGATTGTCGGGAAATTTAGCATAAATGCTACCCCGCTATGTGACGATTTTACGATCGTCCATTCACTCATCAACTCTCCCGTATCAAAAAATGTAACCCAGCACCGATCGAATTCAACCTGCCCTATTCTAAAAACAATACCTCATGCATTCTGACTAGCAGCTCCCGAAAGCTGCTTTTTTATTGCGCTGAGTTTTTGGCTGCAGGACTTGCGGGATCTTGGCAATAACATTTTGAGCAGCAGTCGCTACATTTCAATACTGCCCTAGGGGTTTTCAGTTCCACTCCAGGTGTGTCGGTAATTGGTAATTAGTAATTGGAAATTAGTAACGCGCAACGGGGAATCGGCCATTGACAAGCTGTACCTCACCACGCTTGAAAACTGCTATGATTACGGCGCAGAACCGGGCATTAATCCGGGGGTGGGGGATTGAAAAAAAATAAGCTGTATTTATTGATGGGCGCTCTGATAGTTTTGGGCTAAATATCCGTTGCAAGTTATAGAATTTGGTTGGGTAAATTTCCCGTTCCTTATTAAGAGAATACGAGCCTGCCTGTCCTTGACCAAAACTCGATCGCTCCGCCCAACCCCACACCTGTTAAAGAAATGGTAGCTAATACCGCAAAAGCCAGCCAATTTTTCCAACCAGATATTTGAATATCGAGTCTTGCCAAAGCTCCGGCTGAAATCAATAGTAAACAAGTAGCAAAAAGGTGTAACCAAGCAATAACTACGACGGCCACAAAAGCTCCTAAAGTTATAGAAATAAAAGCACCCAAATCACTCGAAAACAACCCCATAATTAAGGCTTTTGTGTTTCTCAGCGGGAACGACAAGGCGGCAGCAAACACTAAAATTGAAGCTATGGCTAGAAACCACGTCAGGTGCGGGGGAACATCAAACTCAGATAATTTCCAGCCAAAAGTGAAATAAGTAACAAAAAGTAGAGTTAGGGAAACCCAAGATTTTTTTTTCATCCAATGGCACAATTAGGAGAACCAGGCAAAAAAAAGATGATGCTCCCGATGAGTGTGTACAGTCTCTAGAGGTTAGTAGAAATAGCTTGCACCGGACAGGTAGGGATACACTGCTCGCAAACGATACACCGCGATCGAGCAAAACTTAGTTTAAAGCTTTCTGGGTCAAGGGTCAAGGCTTCTGTCGGGCAAACCCCCGTACATAAACCGCAGTCAACGCAGATATCTTCGTCTATGAGTATTTCCCGACTGGCTAGGGAAACGCCGATATTTTGCGATCGCATCCAGTCGATCGCCGCTTCTAGCTGGTCGATGTCCCCTGATAACTCTAGCACCAGTTTGCCCACTTGATTCGGAGCCACCTGAGCACGGATAATGTTGGCTGCAACATTAAAATCCTTTGCCAGTCGATAGGTGACAGGCATTTGGATCGATCGTTGGGGAAACGTCAGTGTTACCCGTTTTTTCACCCTGCAAGTCCTCGGTAATTTATAAACAATCTTTGTTATCTTATGTTTTAGCGCACTTGACCTAATTCTGGCCTATTCAAAAATTTTTATGAGATTGGTCTGATTATCTCAAAATGTGGTATAATCTGAATTTATTATTTAAAATACAAACATAGAAATAAAACCGCAATATATTTTATGACCCAGAATTCGCCCAACTCAACTGTCGCCCCCGCCGCCAAACATCCCGAAACAAAAGTCGCCACGCGCCTCAGAAACTTATTGATCGTGTTAGTCGCGATCGCCCTTTCAATATCCATCTTCTTAGGGCTGCAAACCCAAACGCCATCAAGCAGTCTCACCGATATGGCAAAAGCTTCAACGCCATTAGAAACAGCTTTGATAAATGGCAAACCGACACTCATGGAATTTTATGCTAATTGGTGCGGTAGCTGTCAGGCAATGGCTAACGATCTGAGCGAAATCAAACAGAAATACGCCGAACCGATGAATTTTGTGATGCTGAATGTAGACAATGACAAATGGCTGCCAGAAATCACAAAATATCGAGTAGACGGCATTCCGCACTTTGTCTATTTGAACGATAAAGGCAGCGCCGTTGCGGAAACGATGGGCGAAATGCCGCGCAGTATTATGGAAGCTAACTTAGAAGCTTTAATTGCAGGAAAACCTCTGCCACACGTCCAAGCAGGCGGTCAAGTTTCTAATTTTACTCCCCCCACAGGGCCTGTGAAAACAAGTAGCTCCGACCCCCGCGCCCACGGCTCTCAAGTACAGTAAAGGAAGTCATTAGTCATTAGTCAGTAGTCATTAGTCAGTAGTCAGTAGGAATAAGAGGCGTTGCTGATTTAGGGTATGAAAGGCTAAATATGCCAGTCATAGAAATCAGTATCGACAAAGCTTGGGGATTTTCAAGTTATTTTTTTCATACCCTGATTAAGCAACGCCGGGGAGGCGATCGTTCGTTGAAATAGAAGAACAGGAGAATGAAACGCTATTCAGCGTTTGTCCTGTAGTGAGACAATATGTAGTATCAAATCCAGTTTGTTGATACTTTCCGACAGTCCGGCAGGGGTTGAAACCCCTGCCTCAAAGCTAAAGTCGGTTAAAACTGAGATGTTGCACCATTGTCAATAAGCCTTTTATGAACGGGCTCTGGGGCCCGTTCCACAAGAAGAAAATCTACTCTTTGTGGAACAGGCCGGAAAGCCTGTTAAGCGAGAATGGTGCAATATGTGAGTTTTAACGACTATAGAATGTGATGAAAATGCAATTAATTGTAGTCCTCTTTTAGAGGAATTTCGCTGTGAGACAGGGTTTTCACCCCCTGTCGGACTGGAAGTCAAACGAGAGATTCGATCGGAAATATGAACACTCCTGAACCTTCATTAACTAAAACAGAATTAAGAAAATCGCTCCTCAACACCCGCAAATCTCTATCAGCACAAGAATGGAGAGAAAAGAGCGATCGACTCTGCAACCACCTACAAAACTCGCCCCTATTTGAAAGAGCAAAAACAGTCCTCGCCTACTTTAGTTTTCGCCAAGAACCAGATTTAAGTCCCCTATTTACATCTTCTGTGGAGCAGGCAAGATGCCTGCTCAATTCTGTGGAGCAGGCAAGATGCCTGCTCAATTCTGGACACAGGCAAGATGCCTGTCCCACAAATGCCATTCACACCCCTAAAAAATGGGGATTTCCCCGCTGTGTCGGTAAAGAGCTATCCTGGCACATCTGGCAGCCAGGAGATGCTTTACATACTGGAGCTTATGGCATAGTCGAACCCCTGCCGGATGCTCCTAAAATAGATTACTCAGAAGTAGATTTAATGCTCGTACCCTCAGTAGGCTGCGATGTTCGCGGCTATCGCTTGGGCTACGGTGGCGGCTATTATGATCGAATGTTCAGTGTAGCTGAGTGGGAATCAAAAATTACGATCGGCATTATCTTTGAATTTGCCTTGCTCGCCCAACTACCAGTTGACTCCTGGGACAAACCGCTGCGCGGAATTTGCACGGAAAGCGGGTTAAAAATAATACAGCAAAAATCTTAAAGGTCGATCGAGCAATAAATTTTCAGAAATTATCCCTAGATCCCTGTTTATCGAAAATTTGGGTCTAGAACCCCGTCCTAGAAGGACGGCTTTACTTTTTTGATAACTTGGTTTACCATAATACTGCTAGTTTAGTAAATGCAATGCTAAAAGCCTACAAGTACAGAATCTATCCGAGCAACGAGCAAGCAATATTACTTGCCAAGTCGTTTGGTTGTGCGCGTTGGTTTTACAATTTTGCTCTTAACCTAACTAGCGAAACTTACAAAGCAACTGGCAAGGGATTAAGTCGTAACGACATCATAAACTTGCTTCCTTCCTTGAAGAAAGAACATGAGTGGTTAACAGAACCCCCATCACAATGCTTACAGCAGGTAGCATTAGACCTGTCGAGTTCTTTTCTGAACTTCTTTGAGAAGCGTGCTAATTACCCAACATTTAAAAAGAAGGGTAACAAACAATCCATCCGTTTTCCTCAAGGCATAAAGTTAAACGGAGATTACCTGATTCTTCGCAAATTGGGTAAAGTTCACTGTAAGATATCTCGCTTATCAGAAGGTAAACTTAAGTCAGTCACAGTATCACTTACCCCATCCAGTGAAGACTATGCTGCTTGTCTCTATGAGGATGGTAAAAATATCCCTGTCTCATCGTCAGAAGGAAAAGCCGTTGGGATAGATATGGGAATAACCCATTACGCCATTACGTCTGATGGGACTAAGCATGGCAACCCTAAATATTACCGACGAAAATACGAGATCGGGCTAGCTAAAAGACAAAAGCTACTTAGCCGCAAACAAAAAGAATCTAACAACCGTAATAAAGCTCGTAATAAAGTTGCTAAGGTTCACGCAAAAATTACCAGATGCCGTGAAGAGTTTCTCCACAAGCTAAGTCATAAGTTAGTTGACGAAAACCAAGTCATAGTAGTAGTAGAGAATCTAGCAGTTCGGAATCTGGTCAGAAACCACAAATTAGCAAAATCTATTAGTGATGCTGGATGGGGTCAGTTCTGTACCATGTTAAAGTACAAGTCTCAATGGCAAGGTAAAACCTACATCGAAGTAGATAGATTCTTCCCTAGTACAAAAACTTGTAGCAACTGTTTACATCAAGTTAAAGAAATCCCTTTAGATGTAAGAGTCGGGACTTGTCCTCATTGTGGCACTACACCTGACAGGGATATTAACGTCGCTCAAAACATCAGAGATGAAGGTTTACGAATTTTGGCGGGAGGGCATCTCGCTGCTGCTTCTGGACAACGTGTAAGAGCATCTAAAGGCACTGCTTTTAGAGGCAATGTTGGATGAAGGAAGAATCCTCGTACCTGATAGTCGAGGAGTTGTCAAATATATTCTATTTAGGACTTGCACAAGTCTTTTTGAATCTAGAATCTAAAACCTAAAATCTAAAATACTATGGCCCAGCGCTACGTTCGAGTTAAAACAACACAGGGACACATCCATTACGGTTTACTGCAACTGGGCCACAGCGTTCAAGTATTTGATGCACCTCCCTGGCTACAAGGACAACCAACGGATTTGGAACTTTCACCAGATACTTACCAAATTCTCGCCCCGTGCTCTCCCTCAAAAATTGTAGCCGTAGGCAAAAATTATGTCGATCACGCTGCTGAGATGGGAACCCCAGTACCTGCTGAGCCCCTGCTGTTTTTCAAGCCTCCGAGTGCAGTCATCGCCGCAGGTGGAGCGATTCGCTATCCGCAGCAGTCGGAAAGGGTAGACTACGAAGGAGAATTGGCCCTGGTAATTGGCGAACATTGTACCAACTGCACTCCCGAACAAGCACACGGCAAAATTTGGGGCTATACCATCGCCAACGACGTAACAGCCAGAGATTTGCAAAAGCGGGACAACCAGTGGGCTAGGGCCAAAGGGTTCGATACATTTTGTCCCTTGGGGCCTTGGATTGTCCGCGAATTGAGTCCTGCTGCACAATTGCAGACTTTTGTCAATGAGAGCGATCAACCAGTACAGTCATCCCCGATCGATCGCATGGTATTTTCGCCAGACTTTCTCGTCTCCTACATCAGTCAAGTAATGACCCTAATTCCAGGCGATGTGATACTGACTGGAACGCCACAAGGAGTAGGGCCGCTACAAATAGGCGATCGAGTCCGAATTGAAATAGAAGGCATCGGCAGTCTTGAAAATAGAGTAGTTATTAGTCCTTAGTTATTGGGCATTGGGCATTAGAACCAACAAATAATAACCAACTAACAACTGTCAACTGTCAACTGTCAACTGACTAACGAACCTGCATATAAACAGCATCCGAAAGCGGAGGAATCTCTGCATAGCGTCCCAAAAGCGACTGCACGACTGCATAGACAAAGGCAGCAAAAGCGCCCAAAAACACCATGTTATACAGAGTTTCCGCAATAAAGGCGACTTGTAAGCCGTTAGAAAAAATCGGCAAAACCAGACCGCACAGCATCAAAACAATGTCTAAAAGAATCGCCTGCATCGCATTAAAACGAATGAAGTGACTGATGTTTTCGTTTCTAACTACTCCTAAATACAGAGCAAAGAAGATAATCAAGCTAGCAAAGGGCAAACTATAAATTTGCATCAAAGGAGCTAGCGGTATCAACAACAGTTGCAGGACAGGAAACTGTGTAAACAGAAACCTGCCAAAGGCAAGCCCGTCAACCAACGGGAGCAAATAAGGCAAAGAAGCAAAAATCCGGTCTGGAACAGTTGTAGACCCGCGCCAAGTCATAATAAACTCTCCTGAGTCGATCGGTGAACTATTAATTCCTATTAAAATCAGCATAACGCAGCAGGCTCAGTTCCGACTCGCCCGGAATTTGCTCATTTGTGGGCGGATAGCAGCCTCAAGTACCAGATGCAGGGGAACTTAGATTGAGTCGGGTTAATAGTCACCATGCCCCATGCCCCATGCCCCATGCCCCCTTCCCGATGATTATTTAATATTGGCAATGACGAAGCCCATTTGACACTCGTACCGATCGGGCAAATTTTCCGTAGGTTTAGCAACTGGATGGCCGCAGCGAAGCTCTCCACCGCTCCAGCGCGGTTGGCCAGTGCGATCGGCCAGCAAACAACTTTGGCAAATACACTGAGGGGCAAGCATCTGATTTTCCATTAGAATGACTAACATTTGATACCTCCGGCAGGTTTCACACCAGTAATTTCATTGTATGTCAGGAGTTGGGGACAAACAGCTTAACCTGAACACAACGTAATATTTATATCAATGGTGCGAAATCCGTAGTACGGTATAAGATCCCCAATTCCCAATCCCAAAACTGTCAAAAGGTTGATTATTGTGACGGACACTAACTTAGAATTCCTTTCCAAAACCGATCCGCTCATTGCCGATTTAATCGGGCAAGAGCTCCAGCGCCAACGAGACCACCTAGAACTCATCGCCAGCGAAAACTTTACCTCCGCAGCGGTAATGGCAGCTCAAGGCTCAGTGCTGACCAATAAATACGCCGAAGGACTCCCAGCGAAACGGTACTACGGCGGCTGCGAATTTATTGACGGCATCGAGCAAATTGCGATCGATCGTGCCAAACAGCTCTTTGGAGCAGCTCACGCCAACGTCCAGCCCCACTCCGGCGCTCAAGCCAACTTTGCAGTATTTTTGAGCTTGCTAGAGCCTGGGGACGGAATTATGGGCATGGATTTGTCCCACGGCGGACACTTGACCCACGGTTCGCCGGTTAACGTATCGGGGAAATGGTTCAAAGCTTTTCACTACGGCGTCAGCCAAGAAACAGAACAGCTCGACTACGAGGAAATTTTGGCACTGGCCAAACAAAACCGACCGAAATTGCTAATTTGCGGCTATTCAGCATATTCACGAATTATCGACTTTGAGAAGTTTAGAGCGATCGCCGACGAAATCGGAGCCTACCTGCTCGCCGACATCGCCCACATCGCCGGGTTAGTCGCCACAGGACACCACCCCAACCCCCTCCCCCACTGTCACGCAGTCACCACCACCACTCACAAAACCCTGCGGGGCCCCCGTGGTGGCTTGATTATGACTAATGACCCGGAATTAGGCAAAAAGTTTGACAAAGCAGTTTTCCCCGGCACTCAAGGTGGGCCCTTAGAACACGTCATTGCGGGCAAAGCAGTAGCTTTCGGCGAAGCATTAAAGCCTGAATTTAAAACTTATTCTGGTCAAGTAATTGAAAATGCGCGCGCATTAGCTGCACAGTTGCAGCAGCGGGGTTTAAAACTCGTTTCCGGCGGCACGGACAATCACTTAATGCTAGTTGATTTGCGATCGGCAAACATGACAGGCAAACGAGCCGACCAATTAGTCAGCGGTGTGAATATTACTGCTAATAAAAATACCGTGCCTTTCGATCCGGCATCGCCCTTTGTCACCAGCGGTTTGAGACTCGGTTCGCCGGCGATGACCACCAGGGGAATGGGAACAGCAGAATTTACCGAGATTGGCAATATTATTGCCGATCGACTGCTAAATCCAGATGATGAAAGCGTCGCAGCCGACTGCCTGCGTCGAGTAGCAGCACTGTGCGATCGCTTTCCCTTATATCCCCACTTGTACTTGAGAGTGCCGGCATTAGCTTAATTTTCCTGATCGGCAATGGGAAATTGGTAGTTGGAAGTGTACGGGTAAAAGGGTAAAAGAGCAGGAAAAGATTGAGAGTTGCCGGGAGCGATATTGACAAGCGGTTTTCACCAAAAATATCGATCGCCAATACGGTTTTTAGTAAAGATATTTGTCGGGCGGGGCTGGTTAGACTAACGGTATTTGTCGGTTACGAAAGATACCACTCAACTGGGCCCGCTCGCCAAATATTGACTTTTTTGTTCGCGAAAGAGTCCATATTTCAAATCGTTAATTCGAGAGTTATGAATGAAAAACCTCACAATTCGCCCCAGGGCAACTGCCATTGCGGCAAATCTCCGACTCCCAAACCCCCAGTCGCTCTTCAAGATGTTTCCTTGTTATAAGCCATCTGAAATGTAGTAGACTCTGCCTGACAGCCTAATTGCCCCGCACTATTTAAAATTGATTTCAGATGCCGTACCAGTATCTGTACCACATACTCGCTTTTCTGGTTTCTGCGATCATCGTCCTCTGGAGTACGCCAATAGTCAAAAAAATTGGTCTAAAAAGCGGGCGAGTCGATCGGCCAGGCGAGCGAAAAGTTCACAAGCGGCCCATGGTGCGCTTGGGAGGAGTTTCCATCTTTCTCGGCACTATCACTGCCCTCTTATTTGTCTGGCTCTCAGGAGGCTTCATCGATGCTAACGGACAAGTGCTCAATCCCAAAGACGAATACGAAATTTGGGGAGTCACCCTCGGTGGCATCGGGTTCTTCCTCATCGGTTTAGCAGACGACCTATTTTCGCTCTCGGCCTTCAAACGCTTGCTCATGCAAATTGGCGTATCCAGCATCGTTTGGATGGCAGGCGTACAGATTGAGTTTCTGACAGTTCCCTCCCTGGGACTGACTAATATTGGCTGGCTGAGCTTGCCAATTACCGTGATTTGGCTTGTCGGCATGGCGAATGCCATCAACTGGATTGATGGTTTAGACGGTTTAGCTGCCGGAGTTTCAGGGATTGCAGCAGTTGTAATGCTGATTGTCAGTCTGGCGATGCACCAACCCGCGGCGGCTCTGATTGCAGCGGCTTTAGCTGGCGGGGCCTTGGGATTTCTGCGCTACAACTTCAATCCGGCTCAAATCTTTATGGGAGATGGCGGGGCTTATTTTATCGGGTTTACTCTCGCTGGAGTGGGAGTAATTGGGTTAGTTAAAACTACGGCTGTTACTTCTGTGTTGCTGCCATATTTAATTTTAGCTGTACCGATTTTAGATATGTCGGCGGTGATTCTCGATCGACTTCGCAACGGCAAGTCACCGTTTATTGCTGACAAGCGCCACCTCCACCACCGACTTCTACAAGCCGGGCTATCCCATCGATTTGCGGTTTTATTTATTTACTCGCTGACACTGTGGGTGGGAAGTTTAGCCCTAGCTTTTTCGCTCCCCAGCGGCGTAATTTACGCTATGGGTGCAACAAGTTTGCTGGGGTATGCTAGCTGGAAAGTTTGGAGACACGCTCGATAGTTAGTTGAATGTTGAATGTTGGCTGTTGGCTGTTGTCATTCCCCAATTAATTCTCCAATCTAAAATCCAAAATCTAAAATCTAAAATTGAATGGTTGCTGAAATTATTTGTGTTGGCACTGAATTGCTGTTAGGCGATATTCTTAATAGCAATGCCCAGTTTTTAGCCAAAGAATTAGCGAGTCTGGGAATCCCTCACTACTATCAAACAGTGGTGGGGGACAATCCAGAACGTATCAAACAAGTGTTAGAAATCGCCGTCAGTCGATCGCAACTTTTGCTCTTCACCGGAGGTCTGGGCCCCACACCAGACGACCTGACAGTCGAAACGATCGCCGATTTTTTTGGGGTTCCCCTCATAGAAAAGCCGGAAATTATCGCAGATATCGAATACAAATATGCTCAGCGGGGACGCAGCATGAGTCCCAGCAATCGCAAACAAGCTTTAATTCCAGAAACTGCGGACATTCTGCCGAACCGCAGCGGTTCTGCACCGGGCATTATTTGGCAACCAGTTTCTAACGTGACAGTAATGACATTTCCCGGCGTACCGGCGGAAATGCACTTGATGTGGGAAGAAACCGCCGTTCCTTACCTGAAAAATGGCGGCTGGTGCAGCGAAACTATTTACAGCCGCATATTGAAATTTTGGGGCATTGCTGAGTCGGCATTGGCGGAAAAAGTAGATAGTTTTCTGAATTTAACTAATCCTACTGTGGCTCCCTACGCCAATCACGGCGAAGTCAAACTGCGGATTTCGGCCCGCGCGGAGTCGTCCGTGGCTGCGAAAAACTTGATTGAGCCGATCGAACAACAATTGCGACAAATTGCCGGCTCGGACTGTTACGGTGCTGATAGCGATACCCTGGCTTCGACTGTGGGCCAATTGTTGCTCGATGCGGGGCAAACTCTTAGCGTGGCTGAATCCTGCACGGGAGGTGGATTGGGGGCGATGCTGACTGGTGTTCCTGGCAGTTCGAGCTACTTTTTAGGCGGGATTATTTCTTACGACAATCGAATTAAGGAAGGATTATTAGGTGTTAATCCGCAAGATTTAGCCGAATTTGGGGCAGTCAGCCACCAAGTGGCAAAACAAATGGCTGCGGGAGTTCGTGGCAGCCTCAATACAAATTGGGGATTGAGCATTACAGGCATCGCCGGACCCGGAGGCGGCACAGATGGTAAACCTGTCGGACTGGTTTATGTTGGTTTAGCAGGGCCCCACGGCGACGCAGAAAGTTTTGAATACCGCTTTGGCGATGCCAGAGGCCGCGATTGGATTCGGCATCTGAGTAGCTGTACGGCGCTCGATCGGCTCCGGCGTAAATTATTGTGGGCAAAAGCGTAGAAAAAATCCTACGATTGGTCAATTGTCAACAGTCATTCATAAGCTTAAGCTTTATTTAACACTCTATACTCCGATATAATTCGGCAATTTTCCTTTTGCCTCTTGATTATCTGTAAAGATTCGTTATGATAATAAGATAGGACTGATTAGCCAATATACTGACTCTCTCCATTGCTCAAAACAACCAGCAAGCGAGAAAGCAAGTTTGACCTTTGGTTTCAAAGTCGTGCTTGCTTATTTTCAGATATTTAGCCGTCGGTTTAGCAATCTAGACTATAAAAAAAGGAGCTATCCGTTCAATGGAAGACATTGAAAAGGTGCTGGAACAAATTAAAGAATGGGTTCGCAAGCTGATAGAAGGACTGCTGGGTCCCGAACCTGAACCGGAACTCGAACCGATTCGTATTCCTGTCAACCAACCGAGGAATCGCAGGTAGTCGGGACTGAATTAGAAGTTTGAGGTTTGAGGTTTGAGGTGGCAGACTGGTTCTAAATCCCAGGTCAAAACTCTCATAATTTTTGTTGCGCTGGAATTTTTAAAATTGTTAAATATCCTGGTACTTCACGGCCCTAATCTGAATCTATTGGGTCAGCGAGAACCTGGAGTTTATGGTTCTGCGACTTTAAATGATATCAACAAGTTGCTAGAACGAGAAGCGCAAGCCCTCCAGGTGCAAGTCTCAATTCAGCAGTCGAATCATGAAGGGGTATTGGTGGATGCAATTCACTCGATGTTAGGGCAGCACCAAGGCTTATTGATTAATGCTGGAGCTTATACTCATACGAGTGTGGCAATTAGAGACGCGATCGCCGCGGTGAATATCCCTGCGGTAGAAGTTCATCTGAGCAATATTTACCGGCGGGAAGCTTTTCGCCACCACTCGTTTATCGCAGCGGTGGCGATCGGGCAAATCAGCGGTTTTGGATCGGAAAGTTACCTGCTGGGGCTGCAAGCTCTAGTGAGTTACCTGATTAAAAATTAAAAATTTACCGATTGTAGCGATCGGATGAGGGCAGGTTTTAGATGGAAAACCAGCCCTTATATGTTTGGGTTTAATTCCAATTAATCACAAGAATTTGGCAAAAAAGGATACAAAAAAAAATATAAATTATAAATTACCAATTACTAACAACTTGAGTTAAATTCAAATGCGGCATTCCCTGTTGAGCAAGTTTCAAGGAACCATCCTGGGTGCAGTTTTAGGAGACTCTATAGGCCTGCAATACCAAAGGCAACTCGTGGGTATTCCCTCGCAAACAGAAGACTTGGATTCGATTTTACCCCTGACGAAACACCAACAATTGACCATAGGTGGGGCAACATTCGCGTTGAATTCCCTCAATAGCAAAATCCCAAGTGGCAAAGACTCATCCGCATCCGGGAGACTTGCGGTGGCGTGTGCTCAAAGTTTAATTCGATGTAGGGGTTTAGATTTAAAAGATTGGCGCGATACTTGGGAAGCATTTGCCAAGTCGGAAATCTACCATCCGCCAAGCACTGAGTTTGAAAGCATTTTTAATCCTTGTGAAGCTGCCGTTGCGGCGTTGCCTGCTGCGATGTTTTTTCACGAAAATAAAGCCAAGCTGCGAGAAAAAATCATGCTGGCGATAGAGGTTTGGCCAAACGAAAACAAGCCAGAATGGGAAACAGCAATTTTAGCCGTAGGATATACGATCGCCCGCTCTCTCAAAGAAAGACTTGACCCCGCGACAGCGATCGAGGAAACAATTGCCTACGTGAAAACAGAGAATGCCCTAACAGAGCTGCTGCTGCAAGTACAAATACTATTAGAAAAGGGAGCCGATTTAGAAACAGCCGCAACTCACCTGTGCAAAAGCGCCACAGCTTTTCGAGAAAGACAGGACGAGGGCAAGAAAAAAATACAAACAAAGTCAATTGTCAACCCAGGAAATTTGATTCCCATTGCCCTAGCTTTCTACTGCTTTTTGAACACCCCAGAAGACTTGCGCTTGTCAGTGGTGCGTGCTGCCCGCTGTGGCATAGCTGGACAAATAACCTGTGCTTTGACGGGAGCTTTGTCTGGAGCCTATAACGGCGTTGCTGCGATTCCTGTAGAATGGCGACAGGTATCTTCGGCTGAGGTTAAATCGCAGCAGCTAGCCGAGGGTCGAGAACCCTCGCTCTGGGGAACTGGCAGCGATGCAAAAATTGTAGAGTTAGCAAATAACCTGTTTGCTGTTTGGGCAGGAGTTTACAGGCCCGATGCCGGACTGGATTCTGCAGCACTAGCCCGATCGGTGGCTGCACCTTATGTCATTAGACCTCGTAAAATATAAAGTTGGGAGCTTTCAACGGTAAGGGGAAACCAGAAATTAGCAATTAGCCATTAACAACTCAAAAGGGAAAGTGGAAGGAGAGCTACAATTAAAGATTAAAAAGTGAAAAATTAAATGTGAAAAATTAAATTGGACGCGCCTGCCCCAACAAGCCAGGTTTAAACGAGAATATGGGGTTGGAAAACGAATAATCTACGGAGAAACACGGTTTTTAGCCCTCGCGCGCGAGTTCTGTTCAAGATAGACAAGGGAAGCAAAGAAGCTGCTTGCGTTGTTGGCTACCGTCGGGAAAGCCAACTTCTGGCGATAGTCAGGCAAAGTAGCCTGGGGGGTTGAATATTCAGCCACGGTAGTTCGGATAAACTCAATCAAGATGCCTAGTCAGAAATTCTGACAAAGCTGCTGGATAACAGTGATATATCTTCGACACAAATGAATACGCTCTCCTCATTGATGCGGCAGATTGAGCAGCTAGGGGCTGCACGCTCACTGCGCCAACACATTGCTAAAGTGCAAAATGGCGACAGCAAAGTACATACCGATCGCGCTGGCGGGTCTCTTCTGAACCGTTTGTCGCGCCAGAAATGGGCTCCGCCCGAGAATTTTACTAGATTTTCAAGTAAAACCTCCAAATCAAGCCTCAAAAATCAAGCTCGTTCCCCTATGTTGGCGCTCGTAGCTGTAGTTTCTCTAAGCAGCACTCTGGGCCACCGCTTTTACAACCAGCCGAAACTGGATGTGGGGACGAAAGCTCCTCAGACGATTAAGGCTCCTGCTACTGCTAGCGTCCCGGATTACAAAACTACTGAAGAACAGCGGAAAGCAGCGCGGATCGGGGCTGTAGCGATATTAATGCTAGATCCGGAGGTTGAGCGACAAATTTATCAAGAATTGCAACAATTTTTGCAGCAGGGGAGCGAGCTGCGGAGGGCGGTAGGCTTGTTTCCGTTTGCGAGTACCTCGGCGCTCTCAAATGCGGCTCAGGTTTACTTGCGGAGCTGTCCTGAGTGGGAGTGGCGATCGATTTTGGCGCAAGCGGGTGACAAAAGTGCAAGTTCCGAGCGATTGAGTGTGAGTTCCCCCGCAGTTGCTGGGCAGACGGAGAACAAGTCTCGGCAGGATGCTATCGCTCAACTGCAAGCTTACAGCCGATCGGTTCGGGCAGCAGACTTTCAAAGCCTGACAGACAGTATTTCCGAGGCTCGTCGGCGCTATCTCAATGCTGTGGAGGCGCTGGAAAAACCGTCGGTTTCCCGGTTGCCACAGATTTACGATACCTCCCTATTTGATTTGTCGGATGCAGCTTGGCAGAAAACGCAAACGGGCATGACTCGGGCAGCAAAAAGGATGGTGGCTCAAGGTATCCCGCAGGGGTTGCCAAAAGAGATTTTGAAAGAAGCTGTGAAGCTGCAAGTGGCTGATGAAGTGCCGTTAGAGTCCCAAGCTTTGGCGGTTGAGGGTTTAACAGCGATTTTGCAGCCAAATCTGGTGAGAGATCGCGAGGAAACCAAACAGCTAGCTGAATTAGCGGCGCAAAAGGTGAAACCGGTGATGATCGCAGTAGATCAGGGCGAGATAATTGTTGCACAAGGAAAAGAGATCTCGCAGCAAGATTTCGTGTTGCTGGACTATTTTGGTTTGAGTCGCCGGGGGGTGAATTGGCTGGGGCTGACGGGTTTTGTTTGTTTAGTCGCGGGGGCAATTGCGATCGTACTGCTGGTGGAAAGGCACTACCGCTTGCGCCGGAGAGATCATTTGCTATTGCTGCTGCTGACTTTGAGCGCGCCGGTGCTGGTGAGTTTGGGGCTGCCTTGGACGAGTTTGCCGGCGATCGGGATTTTAGCGGGCGGCTTCTACGGTTCGGCGGTGGGAGTGACTGTGGTGGGGCTGCTGTCGGCGCTGCTGCCCATTGGCTTAAATGTGGAGTTGATTCATTTAGTCGCTAGCGGGGCGGGGGGATTGCTGGGCGCTTTTATGGCCGGGCGGCTGCGATCGCGCGAGGAATTGGCTCTTTTGGGCTTAGCTCTTGGGTTGACTCAGGGCACGGTTTATCTGGTGGGGACTTTGATTGCCAGCGCCGCTGTCGGTGCGATTTGGTACGTCGTCCTCGGTACTGTGGGCGCGCAAAGTTTGGCCGGTTTGGCTTGGAGCGTTGTGGCGATCGGCATCAGCCCTTATTTGGAACACGTTTTTGACTTGATTACCCCGATCCGGCTGGCGGAACTTGCCAATCCCAACCGCCCGCTGTTGAAGAAATTGGCTGCCGAGGCTCCGGGGACTTTTCAGCACACCCTGTTTGTGGCGAGTTTGGCGGAGGCTGCTGCCCGGGAGCTCGGCTGCAATGTTGAGCTGGTCAGAACTGGCACATTATACCACGATATTGGAAAAATGCACGACCCGCTCGGATTTTGTGAAAATCAAATGGGCGGGACCAACAAACACGATGAAATTAATGACCCTTGGGCGAGTGCGGAGATTATTAAAAAGCACGTTACCGAGGGTTTGGTGATGGCGCGGAAGCATCGATTGCCGAAGGCTATTCAGGCGTTTATTCCCGAGCACCAAGGTACGATGTTAATTGCTTATTTCTACCACCAAGCGCAGCAAATTGCTGCAAAAGAAATAGAAGATTTAAAGATTGCTTTGCCAGAGGCGGATAATTCAAAGTTAATCATCCAAAGTCGGGAAGTGAGGGAGGAGGATTTTCGCTACGACGGGCCGATTCCGCAGTCACGGGAAACGGGAATTCTGATGGTGGCGGATTCTTGCGAGGCTGCTTTGCGATCGCTCAAGGATGCTACTCATGAAGAGGCTTTGAATATGGTTAATAAGATTTTGAGGGCTCGCTGGCAGGATAATCAGTTGATTGATTCGGGTTTAACGCGGGAGGATATGTCTCTAATTGCGGAGATTTTTGTGCGGGTTTGGGAACAGTTCAATCACAAGCGGATTGCTTATCCTAGCGCAGTTTTTACTCCCAGGAAGGAGAAAATTTTAAGTTAGGAAAAATAAGCTGACATTTCAGTGGTGAATTAGATTTTATTGCGATGTACCCCGCAAAGCGCCATGCACTTGAGTATTGCCGCTGACAATTACCACAGTTTGCTTGATTCCTGTGATTAGCCAATGTCTGTCTCTTTGAATCAAGGAGTGAAAATAGTTACCTCCTGTATCCAGCCGATTCTGTCCCGATTCGCGATCGGGGTCAAGTCGATAAATGCGGTACACAGATTTACATTGGGCAGCATCCCTTTTAATAGTTACCTCGTGATTTGTGCTGACGTGCAGCGTTCGCAAACCGGCAAGACCTTCTACCCGCTGTTTTATGTATTCTTCTGCGGTTACTCGTCGGGGAGTTTCCCCTCGAAATTCTCAATAGTCGATATCTATTTCGTCTGCTAGATGCGATCGCAATTTTTGCCAGTCTTGGGCATCGATCGCATTTGCACAAGCGATGATAGTATCTACGACCGCAGCGCGATCGATAATCCAGCGGATGTCTGGCAATTCGTACATAAAAAATAAATTTTGTGACTTGTGAGTTCCAAAGATTTTAATTTTTAACCACCGATGAAGGTGGCTAAACGCCGATTTTTTATGTTGATTCTATCCTTTGACTCCCGCAGCGGTTTCTGTTGGCACAATGTATTTTTGCAAGAGCAAAAATAGTCCTAAAACTGGAACAATAGAAATAATGGAACCCGCCGCAACTAAACGCCAATCTAAGGAAAATGTCCCGGCTAAATTGGCTACGCCTAAAGGTAAAGTGTAATATTCCGGCCTGTCTAAAACTAGCAGCGGCCACAGAAAGTCGCTCCAAGAACCAATAAATACGAAAATTCCTAAAGTGACTAAAGCTGGCTTAATTGCGGGAATCATGACGTGCCACCAAATGCCTAATTCTGTACAGCCGTCGATGCGGGCGGCTTCTTCTAGTTCTTTGGGAACTGCTAGGAATGCTTGTCGTAATAAAAATATGCCGAAGGCTGAGGCTAGTCCGGGAAAGATTACGCCTAAATAACTATTTTTTAGTCCGAGTTGTACTGTCAATATGTATAGGGGAATCATGACTATTTGGAAGGGAATCATGATTGTCGAAACGATCGTGATTAAGATGGCTTCGCGGCCGCGAAATTTGAGTCGGGCTAAGGGGTAAGCGGCGAGGGCACAGAAGAGGACGTTGATGCTAACTGTGAGGCCGGCAATTAGGGTGCTGTTGAACAGGTAGCGGCCGAAGGGGTTGGTTTGCCAAACTTTGATGAAGTTTTCGAGGGTTGGCTGTTGTGGCCACAGTTGCGGGGGAAATTGAAAGATGTTTTCGTTGGGGGATTTGAGGGAGGTACTGAGCAGCCACAGCAAGGGAAACAGCATTAAAAGTGCGATCGCGCTCATGATGCTGTACGTCCACAGGGTGCTCCACGGCGAGGGAGTGTGGTTTGGGGAATTTGGTTTTTTAGTTTTGAGATTGTTCATTGTTGGGATATGATAATAAGTCCTTGCTTCGTGAGAAGCCTTGTTGTCCATAAGGGGATTATTGCCATGAAACCGTTTATTTACGAAACTATGTACATTCTGCGCCCTGATTTGGGTGAGGAAATGACAGACCAGGCGATCGCTAAATATCAAACTATTTTGCGCGATCAAGGTGCTGAAAGCATCGAAACTCAGCACCGTGGCAAGCGCCGTTTGGCTTACGAAATCGGCAAGCACCGGGACGGAGTATACGTTCAAATGAACTATACAGCTCCGGGCGCTGCAATTTTTACCCTGGAGCGCGCGATGCGTCTGAGCGAAGAAGTGATTCGCTATTTGACGATCAAGCAAGATGTGCCAGATGCACCTGAAGCGGAAGCTGAAGCTGAAGTCGCCGAGTAGCATTCGTGTCAACTTAACGTCTTATGTAGTACCAGTCTACGGTTTGACGATTAGGGCCGCTTATTCCCCGGCACGCCTTTCTTAAGGGCTACTCTGTACACACAACTTGAAAAACTAACGTCAGAGCCTTTCGTTCCCCCTGGCATCCTCCTGAAAAAGACGCTAGGGGGATCTCTGGAATTGTGGGTACAGCATAGTTTTTTAAGGGCGCGACTTGATGTTAATTGAAATTATAGGTGAATGAGCGATTGTTTTTCTAGGGGAGGACGATCGCTCTTTTTTGTGGAGAGACTGCTGGGACTTAATCTATTTTTATTAACAAAGAAAGCTCGCATTTTGAGGATGGCGAGGGCGATTCACTTTGGCTCAACTCTATTATCTAGTTGACTACAAAAAACTTGACTATGCTTGAGCATAGCTGCTTAATCATTGTAAATTAATTGTGATTCGCTATTTATTAAATTTACTGTTAACTAAAGCAAATTCAACTCCCTTGAGAGACAAAATTCTGCATCTATAACTCTGAACCAAACTATAAAGTTATTTTTGCCCTTGGCAATTACGTAGCAGCCACAATGTGGCTCTTAGAAGACGAATATTGTCAAATTTTGCCCACTGCTGCTTGAGGTTGGGCCTGAATCCACTAGCCCAAGCTCGATCGCACTCCCTGCAACCTGCATCGAGATTCTCGCCCCATAGCCCAATTGTAAAGTTTTGTGACAATTTTAATTTGGTAGCTTTAGATACAGAATTGTCTGTTATAGTGATAGAAGAGAAGAAAAAACCAGCTCAACATTAATCTAAAGAATACGGAGAAACCGCATATGTCTACTGAAAATCAAGCTCGCTCTCTGATGATGCGCCACCACCAACTGGTGAAGAACCGCCAGCAATCCATGCTCAACCGCACCGCCACCGAAGTCGGGATGGAAGATACCCACTACTGGGGTCATATTCAAGGCAAACCGCAGCCCAGCTTTCAAGCCAGTTACGATCGCAGCAACGCCACTATGAGCTAGGGCAATCTCAATTTCGACAATTGTCTACGAAGTCATTACCTATAGTTTGGAGAAATCAGTTATGTCAACTCAAGAACAAGCCCGCACCCTGATGATGCGCCATCAACACGTCGTCAAAAACCGTCAGGAATCAATGCTGAGCCGTGTGTCTGCTGAAGTTGGTTTAGATGCTGGCTCTCCAGCGAGTATCGATCGCAAATAACTCCTTTTTTCAACGGCGAGATAGTTGAATCGAGTTTGTTGTTTGCCAGCTAAAAATTAATAATGTCAATTACAAAACCGTCGCGACTTCTTCTTGAGTTCTAACTCTAGATTGGAAGCCGCGATTAGTTTTATGGGGTTGGTTAAAGACAAAAAGTGACTCACAGCCTCCCTGAACTGCATTTCCACGCCGGGGAACCAGAAAACGAGCAAACCCTTACAAAATTAAGTTGTTCGCAATCTAAAATCTAAAATCTAAAATCTAAAATGATATAATCCCCTTTCAGCAGATTGAAGGCTACTAGGGAGGTCATCATGTCGGACTGGAAAGAAATTGACGGCGGAGTTACAGCACCCAGAGGGTATCGAGCATCGGGAATTACAGCGGGTTTGAAGCCTTCAGGCTTGCCAGATTTAAGTTTAATTTTGTCAGAGGTAGACGCCATCGCCGCTGGAGTTTTCACAATATCGACTGTCCGGGCTGCTTGCGTGGACTACTGCCGCCAGCGTTTGCAAGCTAAACCCAGCGCCAAAGCAATTTTGTGCAATGCGGGACAAGCTAATGCTGCTACTGGCGAACAAGGTTGGGCAGATGCCCTCGAAAGTGCCAAATTGTTGGGAGAAGCGCTGAATATTCCTCCAGAATCTATTCTTTTGGCCTCCACTGGCGTCATCGGACAGCGGATAAAAATGGAGCCGCTGAGGGCGGGAATTCCGCGATTAGTTGCTGAGGCATCGGAAACTGGTTCCGATGCGGCGGCTAAGGCTATTTGTACGACTGATTTAGTGCCCAAAATGATCGCCCTGGAAACCATGTTTGGCGATCGACCCGTCCGCATCGGCGGCATTTGCAAAGGTTCGGGAATGATTCACCCGAATATGGCAACAATGCTGGCATTTGTAACTTGCGATGCAGCAGTGTCATCGCATTTGTGGCAAGAAATGCTGAGTCGGGCTGCTAACAGAAGTTTCAATCAAATTACTGTTGACGGCGATACCAGTACCAACGATTCACTAATTGCTTTGGCCAACGGTCAATCCCGCACACCGGCAATTACGGAAATGGGGGCGGATGCTGAAAAATTAGAGGCGATGCTAACAGAAGTTTGCGTACATTTAGCAAAGGCGATCGCCCGTGACGGCGAAGGTGCAACTTGTCTGGTAGAAGTGCAAGTTAGTGGCGCGCTGGATGAAGTTTCTGCGAGTAAAATTGCCAAAACAATTGTCGGTTCTTCTTTGGTGAAAGCTGCTATTTTCGGACGCGATCCGAATTGGGGCAGAATTGCGGCGGCGGCTGGGCGCGCTGGTGTACCTTTCGATCAAGAGAATTTGCGGATTCAATTGGGGGATTTTTTGATGATGGAAAACGGGCAACCTAAAGAGTTCGATCGCGCGGCAGCAAGTAATTATATGAAAGCGGCTGCGGAGGGAGAATATTTGAAGGCTGATACGGTTGTAATTCAGGTTAGTGTCGGGAATGGCAGCGGTTTTGCAAAAGCTTGGGGATGCGATTTGAGTTACGACTACGTGAAGATTAATGCGGAGTATACGACTTAAATAAGTCCAGGCGGTTACAAGTCCGGGCGGTTAGAAACCGCGCCTACAGAAACACAACCAGACGAGAGCGGGTTAAAGGCAAATTTCACACAATTTAAACTCAACTTCCCCCCGTGGGGGGAAATTTAAAAATCTGAAACCTTTACTCACCGACTTAATCTCAGCTTTTTTGCTACTCATTTTAAAATCGCTGAAGCCCTTACAAAGATAAGCTTTTTATGATTTTAACAAAAGAGCGCTAAAAATATTATTCAGACTAAGTTTCAAGACTTTTTAAGCTTATTATTAATAAGTCTAAGCTGTCGCGCATTTAAATGGTATATTCAGGGCGGGCGGGACGCCCAACCCCTACTCCCCACAAGACTTTATTTTTTTGACATATAATTTAAATGCCGCAACAGCTTAATATAAAGTTTGAAAACACGCCCTAACCAAAACTATCGGAGACAAACACATAGCCACCACCATACCCGACAGCATTATCCACTAATATTAAGCCGTCATTGGTCTGCGGCTCGCCACTCTGAGCAAGTCCATAATTAACCACGCGCAACAACCGCTGCGGCGTAAACGATTCCAATTCCACAAAATTGCCTGCATCTAGCCATGCTAATTCTTCGGCTGTTAAACTTTGCCTTACAGCGTCGGGTAATTGACGGGCTGTTTGTGCCATTGTTTGAGATTGCTGCACAAACATATCGCGGGTTGCTAAGATTTGACGGGGAGAAATTCCCAAATCAAAAATCGTCACCGCTTGATTCGCAAACCAGTTTGGATTAGTTCGCAGTTGATGCACTAAACCAACGCCACCAGGACTCGCATTGTGGAGTGCATACACTTTTAAATCGGCATTACGGCGCAGCATTTCGATGACGGTGTTGAAGATGCTTTGGGGATAGCCACTAATACTAAGAATGGCGCAGTTGTTTTCAAAATGGACGTTGTTGGCAATGAGGAATTGAGCTATTTCGTCACTGTCACAGATAATTGCGCGATCGAAGCTGTAGGCGCTAACTTCGCGATCGATGGTTGCGGGCAAAGCCTCTTGACGAGCAGCAGGCAGCAGTTTTTCTAATGTGCCGTTTACTGTTTGCCAGTCTCGCAGCCATTTATCGCTCTGCGCTTGATTAACGAGAAATATTTCACCCGTTATCTGTGGGCGTTTTTTTTGTGAAATGCCGAGCCAGTAGGAAAATAGCCCTAGTGTAATCGCTACGATGTATCCTGAAGAATAATCAAATATTAGGCTTCCTGAAATGCCCAGCACTAAAATAATTCCCCCTAAAATCTGGAGATTTTTAGCATTATTTCTTCTGCCGCGAATACCTTGAGCAGGAGATTTGCTGTAGTGGAACAATCGCCCGATCCAAATCAAATTGTAGAGAGCGAAGAGAATAATTAATGCGAATTGTGAGGGGAAAATAGCAAGAGCGAAGGTAAGGCCGAAGGTTCCAGCAAATACGCTAAAAAATAAGTAGAGAAAAATCCAACTGGTTTCTGGGGCGCGAGATTTAAGCTTTTGGTCAATAAAATACAAAAACTGTTTGTGCGTAAAAAACAACATATTTTGGCTCGAAATATTTTCGATCGCATTTTTGAAAAAGGGATCGGTGAATGCCAACTTTTTATCAGTGACGGTAGTGGGTTCAAAGACAAACGGATGGTTGCACTGTTTGCAGCGACCTGAGTTGGTGGTACGATCGCTCAAAATGTTGTCGGTATTACACTGGACGCATTTCATTCCCATGTCGGTTACTCCTGATTGATTTAATGGATTTATATCGTTGACGGTTGTTTTGGAATGATTTAACCGCAGAGGCCGCAGAGAGCGCAGAGGAAGAGAAGAGAGATAATAAGTAGAAGGAAGAAGGAAGTTCGGCAACGGATTCTGTAACGGATGTAACGGATGTCAGTCCGATGGAAGTCGCAAGAAGGAAGAAACAATGCCCAATGCCCAATACCCGATTAAAATATTTGCCCGTTTAACAAGATAGAATAGTCTTCTCGCTGTCGAATTAATCGATCGCCCTTAGCATCAATCAACACCTCAGCAGGGCGGGGGCGGTGCAGAAAATGCGACGACATCGCATAGCCGTAAGCCCCGCTATCCAAAATCGCGATCGCATCTCCAATTTTGAGTTTCGGTAGCCAACAGTTGCGCCCCAAATAATCCCGCGAATAAGTCGTGTTGCCGCAAATATCCGTTTCGTGTCGCGATACATCGCCAGTTTCCCAAGTGGCGATCGCCCGATAGCCCCCGTGCACCGCAGGTACCGATAGATTTGATACAGTCGTATCCACACCGACAATTTGCCGAGTGCCCAACCACTTCACCGACACAACTTTCGCAAGCAAAACGCCACAACCTGCGATCGCCGATCGTCCCGGTTCAATCACCAACTCGATCGGGCGAGATAGCGCACTCAATCGTTCAGTAATCGCCGCACCAAACTCCCGCCAGTCAAACACCGCACCGCCTCGATAGGGATAGCCAAAACCACCGCCAAAATCTAGGGTTCGCCAATCGGGCAACATTTGGGCGATCGCAATTAGGCGATCGATCGCCTGCGTAAAAGCACTCGTGGCGTTAGTTCCCGTCCCCCGATAAAAATGCAATCCGGTAATCCTCAACCCCTGCTGCTGCGCGATTTCGTTGGCTTTTTCAAATTCGGCGGCACGTACTCCAATCCGACTGTCTCCCGTCAATTCTGGTGAGTTGAGGCGCAGTCCAATTTCGGCACGGATCGATCGCGGTTGACTCCCGGAATATTCGCAAAAATCTTGGAGTTGCGACAGACTATCGAAGTTAAATCGATCGATCTTCCACTCGATCAATTGCTGAATATCCGCCCTGTTTAGGTTACTGCCGGTGTAGACAATGCGATCGCTCGTAAAACCCGCTTTCAGCCCCAAAAAAACATCCCCCGGTGTATTCGCGTGTAGCCCCCAACCAGCCTCCTGAATCAATTGCAACAGAGCAATATTGCCGTTGGTGACGCTAGCAAAATGAAACTGAACGTGCGGATAGTCGAGCGATCGCGTAATATGGTCAAGGGTCTGACGGAGGATCTCGGCCTGATACACATATAAGGGTGAACCATAAGTTGACAAAAGTCGCTCAGCCATTGCTTCGGAGAACGGCGGCGAATGTGTTTTGGTTTCATTCTGTAGCAAAGATTCGGTCATATAGAAGAAGTTCGGCAACGGATTTTGTAACGGATGTAACGGATGTTCGGCAACGGATTATTTAACGGATTTAACGGATGTTCGGAACAGGGAAGATTGTAAAATCAACTGTCAACTGTCAACTGTCAACTATCAACCATCAACCTCCTTCGATATTTCCAAATGCGCTGCCCGATCGCCGGTGGCAACCAAAACACATGATCCAGCGATCGCTTAACCGGAATTTCGCCTAAAACCTCGGTTCGCCATGCCTGCCACATCAGCAGCAACCAGAGATTATTGCCAATATAGCGATCGCGCATAGCAACTCCGAGTTGTCCCGATAACATCGCATCGGCCAAATGCGGCTGCCAGCAATTTTGCGATCGCAACAGATTTGGATTCAGCCGATCGCCGATCGCAGCCCAAAACTCGCGGTAATACCAAACCTTCAACGGCACGCCCATCCCGCGCTTTTCCCGCCAGACAATTTCCGGCGGCAACCAGCGTTCGGAGGCTTTTTTGAGGATGTATTTTTCGCACGCACCTTGCAGTAGCAGCTCGCCAGGGAGTTGAAACGTCCATGCTGTGAGGTCGGGGTCGCAGAAGGGCGATCGCACCCACAAACCGCAAGCAAACGCCAATGCCGTTGCCCTCGGCTGAATATTTTGGGCACCTTTGAGCATCAGCGAAGCGCGCCGCAGCCTCGCTAGCAGGGAAGGACAGGTTTCAGGATCGATCGCGTCTTGCAAGTAAACGCTCAAATCGTGAGACTGGATGCGATCGAGCATTTCTGGCGAAAAAATCTGTTTTTCATAACCATAAAATCGCTGAAACGTCCGCAAATACTGCTGTTCAAAAGTTTCTTTTCCGGCAGGATGTTCGGCACTGTAAACTCCGTTGGCAATCAAAGGCTTGTTTGTCCATCCAGCAAATAGCTGATCGCCATTCTCGCCATTGAATACAACTCGCACCTCTTGCGCCGCCGCCTGTTTGAGCAAAAACAGCGGGGCTGTTGTGCCGTCTCCATAGGGTAAATCGAGGGCTTTGGCGGTTGGCCCGATCGCCCGCAACACTGCATCGCCCGTCGCCGCCACTCGGATCAGCGGAATCTGAAAAAAGTCCGCCACCTGTTGGGCGTAGGGCAGTTCGGAATAGGCTTCGACACCAAAATCGAGGGCATAGGCGCGCACTTGCAAGCCTGCTTTCACTAGCAGCGCCGTCACCAGGGAAGAATCGATGCCACCGGAGAGTAAAACGCCTACGGGTTCGTCGATCGGCAAATCGGCGACTTGTCGATCGATCGCCTGTTGCAACAGCCCTTGCAATTGTGCGATCGCCTCGTCTTCACTCCGCAGTAATTGGGGCGCTTCCTGCCAAGCTGATTGCAGCGATTGCACTTTCGGTAACGGCATCGCATCACCATCTGCTATTTCCCAAATCATCTCGCTTCCGGCTGCTACGGATGCAATTTGGTCGATCGGCGTTAACGGCGTCGGCACGTAGGAAAAGCAAGCATAACTGTGTAGCGCGATCGGGCTAATTTGAGGGGAAGCAATCAGCGGTAGCAGCAATTGCATTTGCGTCGAAAACCAAATCGTTTCTCCCAACTGCATCCAATAAAGCGGCACTCGCCCAAACGGATCGCGCCCCAGCCTTAGCTGTTGGGCTTCTACCGCCGCCCAAGCATCTCCCGGTAAATGGGTTGGCCCAAATCGCCCGCAAGCATTCAGCGTTACTGTGTCAGCCGTGAGTACAGATGCAGAGGCGATCGCCCAGTCTGATAATTTGCCCTGCCGAATGCAGTAATCTGGGACTAAACGGCTGAGCGTTTTTGTGCGATCAGTCTGTCCCCAGTAGCCGATGAAATGTGAAGGTTTGCCGATCGCACCCATTTATTTCACCACGAAAGGTTCAGTGCCGATCGCGCGCCCATCCAGGGACATCCGAACCTCCCAGTTTCCCGGCTGGGAAGCCGATCCGAGATCGTAAAAACAGTGAGTATTCCAAACCGCAGTATCGATCGTGCGAGTTGTATACTTGCTTTGACGAACGATTTGACCGCTGGGATTAGTCCAGTCGCATTGCAGAGACAACTGATTGCCGATCGGGGCATTTTGCAACGTCACCTGGTAGTAGATGCGGGGATTAATTTGACGGTTGACTTGAGTAAGGCTGTCACCACCTTTTTTCGATAGCGCAATCCTGTCTTCTCCTCCCACAACCTGAGCAGTTTTTTGTTGCTGATTTTGCCCGAACAGCACGCCTATACCGATCGCCGAAATCACAACTGCTGTCGAGGCGAGCGCAATCCAACGGTTGCGTCGCTGCTGTTTTTCTAGGACTTCGCGGCGGTGCATTTGGGCGATCGCATCTTCAAGAAGCTCATCAGGCAAATTCAACTCCCGTAAAATTTCTCTTACCTGAGCGGTTCCCAATTCTAACTCGCGCTGCTGCGATAACTTGTCTATTTCAGCGACAACCTGTGCTAACTGAGCTTGAGTGAGTCGAGTTTCCATAGAGTTCACCATTAGTATCGGTAAAGTTCTTTCCGACTAGAAATTAAATATAGCAATCATCTCTCTCTTCTCTTCCTCTGCGCCCTCTGCGCTCTCTGTGGTTAAATTATCCATACTATTCAATAAATAGCTCTCAAAGTCAATTCATAAAAATCATAAGATTGACCTCATAAAAATCATATTTGTATAAAATCCAGACTGGCAAAATCCTCTACTTTTTGGGAATCAGTTAAATCCAACTTTCCTAAATCCAGCTTTTCCTGTTGGCGATTCAACCAAATTGCATTTAACCCAGCACTTCTCGCACCGCAATAATCAGCTTTGAAACTATCGCCAATATGTAACACATTTTCCGCAAGGCAATTGTGTTTCTGCAAAGCTGCGGCAAAAATTTGAGACTCTGGTTTGGCGGCACCAACTTCGGTAGAAATTGTGATTGATGTGAAATAGTCAGTTAAATTGAGTGATTTTAAGACTGCATAAAGTCGCGAATCGAAATTCGAGACTACGGCTAATTCAATGCCTTGTTGCTGCCACCTATTTAATGCGGGCAATACGTCTGGATAGACAAACCAAGGTTCAGCAGTTGCAAAATGAGCGTAGAGTTCGGCAAAGAATTTTGGAAAGTCTGAAAATTCGTCAAAAACGCCTGCTATTTGAAAAGCTTTCGCCGAAACTGCTAGCCACCATTCAAATTCAAATTGGGGAATTTTTGCTAATTTTATTCCGGGAAATGCCATAGGACTTGATTCGGCAAAACTTTGGAAAAATGCTGCATTTAACTGTTCGTTGTTAACTGTTACTCCAAAATTTCGAGCTAATTGCCCGTATACTTCTCCGACGCTGCCGCGAACGTCAAATAGCGTGCCTGCAGCATCTATAAAAATTACTTCGGTCATTTGTTATGAGTCATTAAGGCGTTGCTTAATCAGGGTATGAAAAAAATCAGTTGAAAATCGAGAAGCTTTGTGGATACTGGTTTCTATGATTTGCATATTTAGCCTTTCATACCATAAATCAGCAACGCCTGAGTCATTAATTATTAGTCAGTCAACAGTCAACAGTCAACTGTTGTTAGTTGTTTGCGGATTCACCACACCAGAATGATTGGCAATATTGCCCGCAGGTTCAAATCGACCGCCTAAATATTTGGCTAGGAATTCTTCGGCGATCGCATAAAAGTGCAGGCGATTTTCAGGCCGCGCAAATCCGTGTCCTTCGTCTGTATAAAGCACGTATTCTACAGGTTTGCCGGCTTGCTTCATGGCATTGACAATTTGCTCGCTTTCTGCGACTTTAACTCGCGGGTCGTTAGCACCTTGGGCGATGAGTAAAGGTTTCTGAATGCGATCGACAAAAGATAAAGGCGATCGCGATTTCAGAAACTCTGGTTCTGTTTCCAAATTGCCTACGCGGTGATACAGATTTGCTCTGCCAGATTCCCAGTAAGGGGGAATAGTTTGCAGCAGCGTAATCAAATTGCTTGGCCCGACAATATCGACGGCGCAGGCAAAAACATCGGGACTAAAAGTCAATCCCACTAAGGCGGCATAACCGCCGTAGGAACCGCCCATAATCGCAATTTTATTCTGTTGGGCAATTCCTGTTTCTACCAGCCAATTAACCCCATCTAGCAAGTCGTCGTGCATTTTAGCTGCCCATTCGCGATTGCCGGCATTGAGAAAGGCTTTGCCGTAGCCGGCGGAACCGCGAAAATTGATTTGCAAAACGGCGTAACCCCGGTTAGCCAGCCATTGGGCTTGTGGGTTGTAACCCCAGATATCGCGTGCCGAGGGGCCGCCGTGAACTAGCAAGACTGCGGGTACGGGTGTGGCGACGCCGACAGGTTTTGTGAGGTAGCCGTGAATGGTTAAACCATCTCTTGCGGTGTAAGAAATGGGTTCCATTGATGATAGCGGTAGCCCTTCGAGTTTGGGTTGGTTGCTGAACAGGAAGGTGAAGGTTTTGGAAGCGCGATCGTACACATAGTAGTAAACTGGGCCGTCGTCTGTCATATAAGCGACTAGCCAAGTGGTATCGGCGAGGTTGCGGCTGGTGATGGAGAATTCGCCGGGGCGGAATTTGCCGAGATCCTCAAAATCCTCTGCTATGCTTTGGTCTAAAATCTGCCACTCTTGCTTGTCCTTGTAGAAGGAAACCGCCTGAATCTCTCGCTTGGTGGGGTGTACGACAATGCCGCCGACATCGTATTCTGGGTCAGAGGCGAGATCAGTTTCTTGTTTGGTTTCTAAGTCTAGTGCGATCAAACGTTCGGCGTTAGCATCATGATTGCCCATCATGTAAAGAATTTTGCCGTTTTCTGAGAACATGACGGCACCACCTTCCTCATCGGGCCCCCACCTTCGCAGGCTTTCCCAAGACTTGTCGCCGGTTTCTCGAAACACCAATTCTGAGCCACCATCGGCAGTTGTGGCTGTGGCCGCCCGCACTTGAAATTGGGCGTCAGCAGTCCAACCGACGATGTTACCTGGGTTGTCGGTGTCAAATTCAACTGCACCATTTTTGAGGTTGATGCGGTAAACGTCGTGTTTGCTGCGATCGCGGATGTTCATTCCCACTAATATTTCATTGGGGAAGTTGCGGTCAAAGGCGATCGGCTGAGCTTGAACGCCTTGAAATGGTGTCAAGTCGCGAACCAGATTTGACTGGATATTGACCGAGAATAAATGCCAGTTTTCGTCACCCTCGGCATCTTGCAGGTAAATTAACTCTTCGCCGCTGTAAGTCCAGAAAAAGATGCGGATGCCTCGTTTTTTATCTGCTGTCAGTTGGCGATCGTCTGCTTGACCGACGGTACGCAATTGCACTTGCAAAACGTTGTTTTCATCTGGTGCAATGTAGGCGAGATACTTGCCGTCGGGTGAAAGTCGGGGGCTAGTTTTTTCGGGATTTCCGAACAAAATTTGCCGCTGAATTAGGGGCGGAAGTTCGGTTTTTGGCTGTTGAAATGTGGAATTTTGCATTTTTTATGGTGGCTAATATTCTATTATCTACACTCCTCAAGAAAAAACTCGGTCTTTACCAAATCTGCAGGTAGTGTAGTAGTGAATTATTTGCGTGAAAAGCCCGGTTTTTGGGCTGCCCTCATAAGTCCTACGATCAACAATCAACCGTCAACGGTCAACAGTTAACGGTCAACAGTTAACGGTCTACAATTAACTAACTTTTCAGCAAATCCTGAATCGGCTTGCTAATCCAATTGAAACCAACTTTTAGCTGATGGTCAAATGTTGGCATCCGATAGAGATAAGCTAGGCGGCGAGCAATGTGCGCTAATGGCCCGTCGAGTTTAATTCCTAAACCTGCCATGGTGGCGTTGTCAATCCCTAATGTCATCATTTCTCCTAGCGGCTGATAGCGGAAAGGAAGTAAAGGACGGCCAGTGAGGGATGCCCAAATGTTCCAGGCGGTGTAGTCAGCTTGCTGGAAGGCTGTTTGGGCTGTTGCGGGGACTTTTTGATTAGTTGCATCGTGACATTCAGCTAAGTCTCCCAAGGCAAATATGTCTGGATGGTCGATAATTTGCAATGTCGGAGATGTAATTAATTGACCGCGCTGGTTTTGTTTGAGAGGTAGCGATCGCACTGCTTGACTAACTTGAGTTCCTACTGTCCACAGCACTATGTCTACGGGGAGAACATCTAATTGTCCTTTGTAAAGTAAGGATATGGTGTCCGATCCGATCGCCTCTACTTCTGTTTCTAAGTCGATCCACACTTTCCGTTTTTCTAAAGCTTGGGTGGCGGCTTCGCGGTTAAACTCCGGTGATGTCCGCAGAATCATGTCCCCTTGCTCGACTAACCGCACGCGACCTTTGTCTCCGAGTCGATCGGCTAATTTACAAGCTAATTCTACTCCCGAATAACCGGCGCCGACGATCGCCACCCGAATTTTGTCGTTGTTGCTGGCTTCTAAAAACCGCAGTCTTTCTTCTAAGCGGTAGGCGTCGTCGAGAGTGCGAAACGAGTAAGCATATTCAACCGCACCCTTGACCATATCTAGGGGCGTTTCGCCACCTAAAGCTAAAACAAGGCGATCGCACGGAATTTCTGGCCCGTCGTGCAACTGCACTCGCTTTTGCTCCACATCGATGCCGGAGACAGTGCCTTGACAAAAGCGCACGCCTGTATTTTCCAATAGTTCGGCAAATGGTGGAGCAATTTCCCAGGTTTGGAGTTCGCCGGTCAGGAGTTCGTACAGCAGGGGAACGAACAAAAATCGATCGCGGCGGTCAACGAGAACTATTTCGGGTTTTTCGGTTTTGGAGAAGGGTAACTGACTCAAGCGCAGGGCTGTGTAGAGTCCGCCGAAGCCTCCGCCGAGAATGCAAATCCGGGGTTGTTGTTGAGTCATGGTGTTTTGTTTGAGGGGCGATCGGTAGCAAGGCAACTTATCTTATTCTAACGAGAGTGAGGGAGTGGGGAAGGGGGAGAGTGGGGGAGTAGGAGACTGAGAGACTGGCAGACTGGGAAAATGGGAAAATCTTCCCTCTTTCCCTCGAACCTCAACATCCATCTGTTAAATCCGTTAAACTCACACCCAGAGCACCATTCTCAATAAGCTTTTTATGGACGAGCAGGATGCCCACCCCACAAGAAAATGCACTTGTTGTGGAACAGGCATCTTGCCTGTTATTGACAATGGTACTCCCCACAAGAAAATGCACTTGTTGTGGAACAGGCATCTTGCCTGTTATTGACAATGGTGCTCCCCACAAGAAAATGCACTTATTGTGGAACAGGCATCTTGCCTGTTATTGACAATGGTGCTCTGGGCGTGAGTTAAATCCATTAAATCCGTTAGACAATGCGTTTCCGAACTTTTTTGTCTATCTCTAGCCTTGATTAGCTTTACCTATTACCCGCCCTCAAATTTTCTGAATGTTCACAGAACTAATTTTGTACTATATTAGTTTATAACGAATTATTTCGCACATTAAATTCACTTTTTATAGGGTCATCTCCTCTAACACTTGCCCCCGCACTCACAAGTGAAAAAAAACCATGCAAATTTCTTCCAATTCTTCTAAATTTAAGAACGGCGATCACAATAACGAAGAAGGCCAATCTTTGTTAAAAAGCGAAGAACGATATAAAAATTTAGTAGCTAATATTCCCGGTGCTGTCTACCGCTGTAGCTGCGACTTTACCGGCAACGGGGGATTAACACGGACAATGGCGTTTTTGAGCGAGGCCGTTCAAGAAATATCAGGCTATCCATCTTCTGATTTTATCAACGATCGCGTCCGTTCTTTTGCCAGCATTATCCATCCTCAAGACCGCAAAAATGTGGATGCTACTGTCAAAAAAAGTGTAGCAACCAGAACTCCGTACATCCTTGAATACCGGATTGTCCGGGCTGACGGCGAAATTAGCTGGGTTTACGAAAAAGGCAAAGCTGTTTGCTGCGAGGCGGAAGAGGCTAGAGGAAAACAAGAGGGACAAGGGGAAATTGAGGGCTTTTTGTCGGCTGTGGTTTCGCCGATATCGCCAGTTTCGCCGATCGCAAATTCTCTGTGTCGGGTTGTTTATCTCGACGGAGTAATTTTGGATATTACTGAACGAAAGCGAGCTGAGGAAAACCTACGAAACACTCAAGATTTTCTCAATGCGGTACTGCAAAATCTGCCGATTAGTGTCTTTATTAAAGATGCTGTAGAGCAAAAATTTATTTATTGGAATACTGCTAGCGAAGAATTGTTTGGCTATTCCAAGGATGAAGTGCTCTTAAACAATGCTGCTGATTTGTTGAAGTCAGAAGAGGCAAATTACTTGCAAGCACAAGATTTAGAAGTGCTAGCAACGAGAAAAGGTATCGATTTGCCAGAAGAAACTATCCAACTTCCACACAGGGGAAAGCGGATTTTGCACACGAAAAAAGTTCCTTTGTTTGACGATTCGGGCGCGCCTAAGTACATTCTGGGTATTGCTGAAGATATTACGGAAAGCAAAAAAAATGAAACCGAGTTGTCGCGGTTGGCTATTGTGGCTCAAAAAACCCAAAATGGTGTGATTATTACTGATGCTCAAGGCTGCATTGAATGGGTGAATGAAGGATTTACTCGGATTAGTGGTTATGTGCTGGCAGAAATGCAGGGAAAAAAACCGGGTGATGTACTGCAAGGCCCTGAAACAGACCCGCTAACTATTGCTCAACTGCGATCTGCTTTAGCTGCAGGCGTGCCGTTTAATCAGGAAATCTACAATTACAAAAAGAATGGAAAGGGTTATTGGGTGGCGCTTTCGATTGCCCCAATTTATCAAAAAAATGGTGATCTCGAAGGTTTTATTGCGGTGCAAACTGATATTACGGATCGCAAGCAAGCAGAGGAAACACTCAGGGAGAGGGAGAATTATTACCGCTGCATTGTCGAGACGGCTTCGGAGGGCGTTTGGATGTTTGACAGCGAAAGTATCACGACTTTTGCTAACTCTCGGATGGGCGAAATGCTGGGGTATACTGTAGAGGAAATGCTGGGGCGATCGCTATTTGAGTTTATAGACTGCGAATCTAGGGAAATAGCTGAAAGTTATATCCAGCGCAGGCGGGAAGGCATTCGCGAACGCCACGATTTTAAGTTTACTCGGAAAGACGGATCTCACTTGTGGGCGATCGTGTCGGCGACGCCAACGTTCGACGGTGAGGGCAAATTTTCCGGGGTTTTGCGGATGATTACCGATATTAGCGATCGCAAACAAGCAGAAGCAGAATTGCGCCAAACTCTCAAAGAGTTGGAATTTGAAAAATTTGCTTTAGATCAATCGGCAATTGTCTCGAATACCGATGAATTCGGAGCCATTACCTATGTCAACGATCAATTTTGCGAACAATTTAAATATTCCCGAGAAGAACTGATCGGCAAAACCCACAGACTTGTCAATTCTGGCTATCACCCAGCCGAGTTTTTCAAGCAGCTTTGGTCAACCATCCGTCAGGGAAAGGTTTGGCGGGGAGAAATGAAAAATCAAGCTAAAGACGGCACATTATTCTGGTTGGATACTACGATTGTACCTTTCTTAAATAGCAGCGGAGAACCCCATCAATATGTAGCAATTCGCAAAGATATTACCGATCGCAAACACGCCGAAGAAGCGGTGCGGCTTTCCGAAAGTCAATTGAGGACTAAAAATCAAGAATTGGCCAAAGCCTTGCGGGACGTGCATAAAACTCAAAGCATGATGGTTCAAAATGAAAAGATGGTAAGTTTGGGGCAATTAGTCGCTGGGGTTGCTCACGAAATTAACAATCCAGTTAGCTTTATTTACGGCAACGTCATGCACGCTGACGATTACTTTAAAGACTTGCTAAAAATGCTCCAACTTTACCAGCAGGAATACCCGCACCCAACACCGGCAATTCAACAAGAAATAGATGATGTCGATTTAAATTTTTTGCTCAAAGATTTGCCGAACCTGTTAAATTCGATGAAAATGGGAGCAGAGCGAATTCGCCAAATTGTGCTGTCACTGAAGAATTTCTCGCGATTAGATGAAGCCGAACAAAAGCAGGTGGATATTCACGAAGGGATTGAAAGCACTTTGTTGATTTTGCAGCACAGGTTGAAAGAAACGGCAGGACATCCAAAAATTACGCTGGTCAAAGAGTTCGGAAATTTGCCACCCGTACAGTGTTATGCAGGACAGTTGAATCAGGTATTCATGAATATTATTGGCAATGCAATTGATGCTTTGGAAGAGGCAATGGAAACTGGACAGTGGGCAGAGGGACAACTGGCGCCTATTCCTTATTGTCCTTCGCCGACGCTGCGGATTTGTACGGATGTAAAATATGAACAGGATGCTTTGATGCAAGCAGATTCTGCTGTTTCTGATGATTCAATGCGGCATCCTTCTCATATTGTGATTCGGATTGCTGACAACGGGCCGGGGATTCCGATAGATGTTCACAAAAGGCTGTTCGATCCGTTTTTTACTACCAAAGAACCTGGCAAAGGTACTGGTTTGGGGCTGTCTATCAGCTATCAAATTGTGGTGGAAAAACACGGGGGGCTGCTTAAGTGCGATTCTGCACCGGGTCAAGGCACGGAATTTGCGATCGAGATTCCTGTAAAAAAAATAGTTAGTTAGGTAGGTGCGCCCATACGCACCCTACAGCTACTAAGTAAGGTGCAATTCCTGCAATAGTTCATCCCCAATTTAGGAAGTTATCAAATGAATTACAACGTAATTTATGACGGCAATTGCAATCTCTGCGTTACCTTGGTACAGTTACTAGAAACCTTAGACCAAGGCAAGCGGTTTGAGTATATTCCCATGCAAGATTTAGAGCAATTAAATCGCTTTGGGATTACGTCTCAAGACTGCGAAATGGGGATGATTTTGATAGATGGCAACACCCCGGAACGGCGCTGGCAGGGCAGCGATGCGGCGGAGGAAATCGGGCGGATATTGCCGGGAGGCGAGGTGTTTGTGGCTGCTTACCGGGCAATGCCGGGGATGAAGTGGATGGGCGATTGCGTGTACGAACAAGTCCGCGATAACCGCTATACTTTGTTTGGCAAGCGATCGACTACTTACAAATCTGTTTATCCCGTTGGCTGTAGGTCGATCGACAATTGCGATAGTTTGAAATAACTCACACTCAAGCACCATTGTCAAGAACAGGCATGATGCCTGTTCCACAAAAATTAAATTTTATTGTGGGCCGTTGCTCAGACGCCACCTCTAAAGGGATTATTAGAAATGGTGCCAGATCATTGATATCAATATACTTAGGATGTGGGGTCAAATCCCTGCTACAATCCCTGGAACTTAACTATTAAACAAACCGAATATCTCGCGGCAAAAGTGTTTGAGCTTTTCGGCAGACTCCGGAGCGGGTTCGGTTGCACCGACAAAACCCCAATTGTCAACGGTAGAAAAGTGCCACTGCTGACCAGTATGATCGTAACCAGCCGCCTCAACCCCGATCGCCCGCCGATATCCTTCCACCGGATCTTGGTAAAATCGGATTTGAATCAAAATGCTGCGGCTTTGCAGCAAGCGACTTCTACCGGGAAAATGGAAGCCAATGTCGATCGAATCTGGATCTACAAGTTCTCTGGTATCCTGGTCATTCATCCAAGGTTTCAAATCGACTTTTGTATCCGGGAATTCGGACTTGAATAAATTAACAACCGCAGCAATTTTGCTGGCAACTTCTATATTTTTGGCTTGTTCGGCAGCGTTCACGCGAAAAACTCCTATCAAATACAGTTATTACAGGATTTAGCTAACAATGTAACTGCATACTGCCTGCTTTAAACAGTGAACTGTGGACTATTTGATAGATACTTAGGAATTGACAAATTTCCAAGTCTGTGTTAAGCACAAGTCATACCATTTGAGATTTTAGATTTTAGATTAAACAATTGGCAATGACTGATTCGGTAAGGGTGGTGAATAAATTTTATCAAAGCGGCAGGGCGATCGCAAATTCCGTCCCTTCTCCCACCACAGACTCACAACTTAAACAGCCTCCGTGAGTTTCTGCCACAATTTGCCGACTGATAGATAAACCTAACCCCGTACCTTTGCCGACTCCTTTTGTAGTAAATAAATTGTCAAATATTCGCGATATAACTTCTTCCCGAATTCCCGTGCCATTATCTCTCATCTTAATTACAACAGTTTGATTTTCATCATCAATCTCAGTTTTGATAGTGATCGTATTAGGATCGAGTTCAATCTGTGCAAAACTCCGACCTTTATTTGATTCATCAAAACAGTCGATCGCATTCGCCAAAACATTCATAAAAACCTGATTCAACTGTCCCAAATAACACTTTACTTTGGGGATATTTCCATAGTTCTTAACTACTTTAATTGCGGGACGCTCTTGATTTCCTTTCAATCGATGCTGTAAAATCATTAAAGTGCTGTCAATTCCTTCATGGATATTTGCAGACACTTTGTGGCTGGTATCGGCACGAGAAAAAGTGCGGAGAGATGTGCTAATGTTACGAATGCGATCGCACCCAACTTTCATCGACGACAGCATTTTTGGTAAATCTTGTATAAGATACTCTAAATCGATATCCTCAGCATCCTGTTCGATTTTTGAGCTAGGAGCGAGCACTTCTTCCTGATACAATTGCAAATGACTAATTAAATCAGCAACAGCAGCCGTAGCTTCGTTAATATTCCCCGCAATAAAACCGACTGGATTGTTAATTTCATGAGCGACACCTGCAACTAAATTGCCCAGGGAAGACATTTTTTCACCTTGAATTAGTTGGAGTTGCGCTTGTTGCAGTTCGGAAAAAGATTTTTCTAACTGTTGAGATTTTTCTTGCTCGCGTGCGTACAAACGAGCATTCTCTATCGCAATAGCAACTTGGGAAACTAATACTTTTAAAACTTCTACCCTGTCTGTGGTAAAAGCTCCGGCTGCCAACTTATTTTCCAAGTAAATAATCCCTTGCAGATTGGATTGATAAATAATTGGCAAGCACAGTATTGATTTAATTTGAAATTCTCTAATGTACGCATCTGCCTTAAAAAGTTCGGCAAAAGTCGCATCCTGCAATACCAGAGGTTTTTGGCTACGGCAAACATAGTTAATGACAGAAACAGGCAACTCTTGACTGTTTTCAAATGGCATAGATTGTAAAACAGTCGCCGTGCTATATGTAGAATTTCCTACAGCTTCGATGCAAAGTCGATCGTCTTTCAGAAGCAGCAGCACGACTTTTTGAGCCGCGGCATTTTCTAAAATAATTTTGATTAATTTTGTCAACAATTTTTCTAGAACAATTTCACTGTTAATCGCTTGCGCCGACTTAATAAAACTAGCCAAGTCTAAGAAATCGCCTAAACTACTACTGGTAGTGCTTCCAGTGGTAGTGGGAGTGAGATGGAGGGTTGGGGTTTGAATTGTGCGCGTCTGTGCTGCTAAGAAAGGATGTGTTGACTCTAAGTCTTTAACTTTTGCGACAGCTCCCCAACAGATGTAGCCGTAATAAGCTTTAGTCAGATATGCTTGAGAAACTATCTCTTTACCCAAAGCTTGATAGAATTCTCCTGCTAATTCATAGGCTAATGCTTCCTCTTGAATGTAACCGTTATTGGCTGCTCCATCAATTGCGCGATCGTACAAATCCATTGCTTGGCTATTTTGCCCCAACACTCGCGCTTTTTCTGCTGCTACCAAGTCGTATTTGTGTTGATAATTCATCGGAGCATGAACTGCCCATTTTTTCATCTTTTTTTGGAAATGTACCACTTTTTTTAGATATTGCTTTTGCTCTCCTTTGCCAGTTGTGGCATACAAAGCGAGGAGACTGAGAGAGTAGTAAAAATTATTCACGGAAACTACATAAAGTCCGGCTGCGGCTTCTTCATATTTTTCAAAAAGTCTTGAATTTTCTAACGCTTGTAAGTAGTTTCGGAAGAGAAAATTAAGCATAGCTTTGGCATTATAAACCAAACAAACTACCATAAAGCTTTTAGCTTCTATTAAAGCGGGGAGCGTTTTTAATTCATTGAAGCTCTCGCCGACTAAATAGCATGGTTCGACAGTTTTGCCACACAAATTGAGGGCGGTCTGTCTCTCTACACTTATATACTGTACAGCCATTTCTAGTTGAGATTGCTGCATTAGTTTCAGATACTTACCTGTCTCCTCTTCAACCTGAGCGAGAGGCTCTCCCATCCACAGCTTATAAGTACAATATATATTAATAGAATAAGCTGCATATTCCAACTCTCCCGTTTCCATGCCGGTTTGAAAACCTTCCTTGATATCGCCTAATCCTGAGTTAAGATCGGTTTTCCATTGTTGAATAAAAGAACCAAAGACTGCATAAACTCTACTTTTGATTGAACGGGATGGAAATTTGTCTAACATCCTAACTGCCAGTTGACCGAATTGGTATGCCAAACTAATGTCCCCTACCTTGTACATAACTACGCCATAAAAAACGTAGGCAATACTCGCGTAAGGCGAATTACCATATTTAATGCACAGCTTGACCATCCGAAATGCCAGCAGCGGTACCAGTCGGGGCTTAGCCTGAATAGCAGTGCTGAGAATCCCTGATAAAATCCGCATGGCTGCTTGTTTGTCGGGCTCAATCATTTCTGGCAAGTTAGCTAAATCCTCAATTCGTTTCAATCGCAAGCTCAGTTTTGTATTAATCAGTCCCGCCACAATATTTAGCGCGTTGGGGTTTTGAGGAAAAGAAATGCCTAACAGTTTCAGCACTTCCAGTCCTGTATTTAGTGATTCTACAAGTCTATTTTGAGCATTGTAAGACTGGATTTGTAGTTCATAAACATTCACTTTTTCCAGTAAGTTTTTAGATTGTTGCAGTACAATATCAACTAGGTTTTTTGAATTTTCATAGTTGACGTTTAAGTATTCAGCTTCTGCTGTTGACTCGTAAATTGCTAACGTTAAGTCATATTGAATTTGCCAACAATCCGGTGGCAATAATTCCATAGCAACCCGCAAATACCTAACAGCACCTTCATAAGCCGCCGCCGCTTTGGCCTTGCGTCCAGCAGTTAAATTTAATTGGGCTAACTGCGTCTTTTCTGCTGGTTGGCTAATCGTGTCAATTCCCACATTCAATTGATTGACGATATCAAAGATGTTTTCTTCTAGCTGGTCAGGTGGAGTATTCTGTAACAGTAATTGACCGATTTTCAAATGGGTGGATTGCTTTTGGTTTTCAGGAATTAACGAATATGCGGCTTGCTGGACGCGATCGTGCAAAAATTTGTATCCCACCCGTGACGTGTCAAAAGTTAGATTAACCGCTTCTCCTTGCGTAAATAGTAAAGGAATACGATAAGCATCACTCAATGGCAGAATTAACCCTGCTTGCAAAGCTGAATAAAGTTCAGTGGCTGTAGTATTAGCTGACTCTTCGCTGACAAGTGACAGCACATCTAGAGCAAATTTATCTCCCACACAAGCTGCTAGCTTCAACACTTTTTGCGTAGCGGCGGGCAGCTTTTCAATGCGACTGGCTACCAGTTCCACCACACTTTTATCGGTAATCCCAATGGCTTGGATTTCATCGATACTCCAATACCACTCGCCTTTACTTACCTCATTTGTAAGGGGATTAAAGTCAAATTTTAAAAGATAGTCTTGATAAAGTGCTTGGAGTAATTGCGTCAAGAAAAAAGGATTGCCCCCCGTTTTATTCCAGATTAACTCTGCTAAATTTGTTACTTTTTCTGTGCAACTGTTGAGTGTTTCAGCGACTAATTCAGTCACATTTGCTAAATCCAGCGGTTGCAGCACGATATTGTTGACAATTGTACCAGTTTTTTCAATCTCTTCTACAATCTGAATTAACGGATGAGTCGGACTAACTTCATTGTCTCGATAAGCACCGATTAGCAACAAATATTGCTGGTCAGGGTCACTTATCAGTATTTGCATCAACTTTAATGTTGCTGAATCAGCCCACTGCAAATCGTCTAAAAAGATAACTAGGGGGTGTTCTTTTCGCGCGAAAACGCGAATAAATTCTTTGAATACCCGATTGAAGCGATTTTGTGCTTCTGTCGGGCTGACTTCCGGCACTTCTGGCTGTTTGCCGATGATTAATTCAACTTCTGGAATTACGTCGGCAATTACTTTGCCGTCTGTTCCCAATGCTGTTAATATTTGAGTCCGCCATATTTCTAATGAAGCGGAACTTTCTGTTAGCAATTGCTGCAGCAAGGAGTTAAATGCTTGGATTAATGAGGCATAAGGAATGTTGCGTTTGAATTGGTCAAATTTACCGCTAATGAAGTAACCTTTTGACCGGGTAATGGGTTTGCTAACTTCGTTGACTACGGCTGATTTACCGATGCCTGAGTAGCCTGATACTAGCATTAATTCGCTGGTTGCTGAGGGGGGCGGGTTTTGTTCTAAGGTTGTTGGTTTTTCTAAGACATTCTTGGCTAAACCCGCCCCAACACGTTCAAATGCTGCTAGCAATTCATTAACCTGATTTTCCCGACCGTACAATTTTTGGGGGATTAACAATTGGCTGAGAATATCTAAGCGTCCGGGGATGAAGTTGGCAATTTTTCCGGTTGTTTCTAACTGATACACACAAATTTCTAAGTCTGCTAACAATCCGGCTGCACTTTGATATCTATCTTCGGCATTTTTTGCCATCAATTTCATCACTATCTCTGAGATGGCGTCCGGTATTTCTGAATTGATTTGATGGGGATATATTGGTTGAACTGCGATGTGGCTGTAAACTATTTCTAAGGGATCGCTGCTTTGAAAAGGCAGTTTACCTGTCAGCATTTCATACAAGGTAATTCCGAGGGAATAAAAGTCGGTGCGGTAGTCGAGGGTGCGATTCATTCTCCCGGTTTGTTCGGGTGACATATAGGCTAATGTGCCTTCGACTGAGTTGGGATTGTTAAATTGCGGGTTTTCTTTGTTCAGTTTTGTGGCAATGCCGAAGTCGGTGAGTTTTACTTTTTTTGTTTGCGAGTTAATTATGATGTTGCTGGGTTTGATGTCTTTGTGGATAATGTGCTGAAAATGCAGGTAGTGTAAGGCTTTGACTATTTGGATGGCGATATTTAAATTTGCTCGCGGGCTCAATGTCTCTCTTTCGAGCAGTTTTGCGAGGGATTCGCCACCAAAGTCTTCTAAAACCAGTCCTAATCGGTGGTCAAATGTTTCGAGACTGATGGCTTTGACGATTTGTTCGCTGTCTAAATTTTTGCGGATTTGATATTCGTGTTTGAGTCTGGTAATGGCTTGGAGTGTGGGATATTCGGCTTTGAGGACTTTCAGAATTGCTGCGAGTCCGTCTGTCGGTGCTTGTCCGCGATAGATTATTGTTTCGACGCCTTCGTGCAGAGTAAAATCAATTTGGTATTTTGATAAGGTTAACATAACTTAACTTAAACTTAGGAGATATAATTATCATTATCTTAACACTACTTTATCTGGAGTTGATGTGATTCAGAGCGTGTATTTTGCGATCTCCAATAACACGGAACATACACTAAGGGAAAACGTGGCAGCGATCGTGGGTGTCAACAAACATCTTAAATGTAATCTCGGTCTTGTTTGTGAGTCCCCAATGCTTGCGCTCCCTCCTAAAAAATGGGGGGGTTGGAGCGGACGCACTCCGCCTTACGCAGGAGGATTGGAGCGGACGCACTCCCGCTTTTTAACGGGATTTGGGGCAGGGGTTTTCAATCGCTGACCACGGTAACTTCACAGATAGTAGAAATTGATGTGGGTTCCGGCAAAATACGCACGCGGGCAAATTTTAAACCACTGACTCCTTGCAGTGATTCCACTATGCCAGTCTGAATTTTTGGCTCTACCCAACCTTCGCGAGACAAATAGCGCAAGTATTGTTGGTACTCTTCCCATTCGTCTTCGGCTGAATAAACTACCGTTAACATTCCTGGCTGGGTAATTCGCTCTTGTACGTCTTTGTCCACGGCTTTTTCGATCCGCTTTTTGACTAGTTCGTAGCGGATGTCGCGAGTGCCTTTTACGTCAAACATTTTTTCGGTGTTTTCGTTGTGAAAAATGTCGATCGTGGTATTCTGCACTAAGACTAAATGTGCGAGTTCCATATTAATTTGAGACTCGGCTTTGAGGCGAAAAACTGTGCGGCCGCAGTCGCAAATTGCTCGCAGTTGTTCGTACCGCAAACTGTGCAGGTGAAACTGGCTGAATTTGGGGTCGATCGACTTTCCTACATAAATCATGTGATCCATGCCGTCAGTGCATTCAATGTCGCAGTAGTGGGGGAGGATTTGCTGCATTTTTTCTTGCCAGCGAGCCCAGGTTTCTTGGAGTTTCATGCCGATTAGGTGCAGCATTTGGTCGTAGCGAGTGCGATCGCTATAAACGCAGTTGTGTTCGTTTTCACAGGCTGCTCGGTAAGCTTCAACGGCTGCCTGAACCCTGGGGTGGCACTGCACAAAATAGTCAAAATACACTTCTAAATGCTCGTTTAAATACTCGGCTGCTCGCACCTCCATATCGACTGTTACTTTTTGTTTTAAATGCTGGATGTAGTCGAGCAAGTCGAGCCGCAGTTGCTCGCCGAGGTGGGTAGTTTGTGTTTGGCAAACGGCATCAGCTATGACTAAACCTAAGCGGAATTGTTCGAGCAAATCAGTTTGAATGGCTCGGTTTCTTTCGTCGCTTGAACCGCGAATGTCCGAAATTCCGTACAGCGGATGAACGTCAGCAAATACGATTGTTTCTGGAGGCAGTCCCCAACTTCGCCTTTCTGCTTCTTGGGCGAACCGCCACTCGACTGCGGGGTGGATGTTGTGAATGTGGGTAAACCGCTCCTGGATGGCTTGCCGGAGGGCTGCAATGAAGGCGGGAATGAGTTCTTGGGCGTGTTGAGCGTCAATGCCGTTGAAGTGGTTGGGCCGATCGCACAACAGCCCCACGACACCCAAAATCCGCTGCCCGCACCCCTCACGGGTGACGGATTTGACTACCAGTGGCACCAGCAGCATCGATCGAGTTCCCATTCTCCGCAAAGTTCGATCGCACTCGGTTTCGCACTCCCTACGCAAGTCTGGCACGTTCCAAACTTGATTTGCTGCTGTGGCCTTCAACAAATGAGAAGCTTCTAGGGAGTGCATTGAATAAAGAATCGGCTGCAAATGTTGGCCATCTTTTGCAACTAATAGCTGTACCTGATCGCCGTCTGGCCGCAGCAACAAAGTGCCGTCAGTATTGAATAGCGATCGCAAACACAGATCGATTCTCTCAAATTTGTCAGGTCGCAGCATCGAATCTTGATCGATCAATAACTGAGTCAGACGGCGAATTTGCTCCTGCACGGTGACATCAAAACCTTCTAGCAGCAGCAAACCTTCTACGCGGTAATTATCCAACTGCAATCGATCGGCTAACTTTTCCAGTTGATTCGGCTGCATCAGCCAAGCTTCCCGTTCCGCAACAGGCATTAATTTTAAAGGAACATCCGCAAATTCATCTATTTTTGAGTCAATCCGAGTAATTTTTAACTGTTCCGAACCGATCCAAAATTCAATAAATCTGGGTTCTCGGTGTTTGGGGTTTTTTACACTCGCCGTGACAGGTTCGTCTAGCACCCGCAAACCGTCGATGTCAATTTGATAATATTGCTTAAATACCCAGTGCAAAAGGTGGCGACGGTACAATTGTTCTGCTGTTTTGCCGCCCCAATCCTCGAACAGTTCCAGCAGAGTGAGGTGGGTTTCGGCAAACCAACCGTTGGTAGATTGAGTTGCCAAAGACGTTTCCTCCCAATCGGCCAAGCGACAAAATGCCGCGTTAGCATAACGCAGGGCAAAAGTTCCCGGTTCCACTACTGCGATTAAAACGCGGCGATCGCCAAGAAATTGAAACAGTCGCTTTAAATCTTGTTTCCACGTTTTCAAGGGTTCCATTTCAGCAGATTGACTAGGTACTTGGCCGGCCAAAGCTTCCAGTAGCTGTTCTATACTTGGTTCGCTGGGCAGATTGTTACTGTCTTGCTTTGTTGGGACGATATCTGTCGCTGGCTGTGATTTTACGGAGTTGTTGTTTTGATGGGAAGACGATTTAGGAGTAGACATGAGTAAAACACCTGAAAGCAGTGGATTTTGCCAAAGAATGTCAGCGATCGGCGATTATGGCTTTGTAAAGAGCTTAGATCCTGTTTGTAAAGTTTGTGTATGGGTATCGGAAACTGGGTGTTTTCTCGGACGATGGGCCCAGGGACTTTTACTTTTATTCACAAACAACCTCTCAGTCTCGACGTTATAGGTGATATTAACGTGTTACCGCCTGGGGGGTAACACCCATTATAAGCGGTAGACAGTAGCGGATAGTGTCAGCAACTAATGCTATTTGACTCAGAGGCGAGATCTATAGCAGGTTTGAGTTGAATGAAGCACAGCCCTGGTAATTGGGAATTGGGAATTGGGAATTGGTAACTTATACGCTCGCGTAGCCCAAGTATTGGTAATTGGTAATTGGCTATCAGCCAGCACGCTGCTTGTCCTTAATTTAGGAAATAAAAGTTGTGGCAAAAATCCAAACATACTTGCTATTGAACAAGCAAATAATTAAAATGTATAATACAGCTAACAGCATTTTGGAAAAGACATAGTTATGGCTATAACGATTAACAACCTCATCGTCGATGTGACGGGATTTCCTGTATTTGCTGGGGGCGGTCCACGTCTTTTGGCATTCGCTACACCAGATGAGATTGACGTAGCGGATGGAAATTTGTCGTCTTTTCCTTGGGGAGTTTGGGGACTCGATGGCAACGATACTATAGGAGGTTCATCGGATTCCAACGAACGGCTGTTAGGAAATAACGGCAATGATATTATCGGCGGTGGGGGCGGAAATGACATAATTTACGGCGGGAAAGATAACGATCTCCTGGATGGAAATGATGGCAACGACGTAGTTAGGGGCGACGCCGGAAATGACCTTATCTTCGGAGGGTTCGGGAACGATATCCTGCGGGGAGGGCAAGGAGACGACGATTTAGAGGGCAATGACGGCAACGATTTCTTGGTGGGCGATCGGGGAGTTGACGTGCTCACGGGAGGCCCCGGTAGTGACATATTTGTGATCAGAAGTAACGATGAAGCCTTTGGTATAAATGGAGCAGATGTCGTTACCGATTTTAACTTTGACGAGGGCGATCGCATCGGTTTGACGGACGGTTTAACAGAACTAGACCTTTTCTTTGAAGACGACAATTTGATTGCTTACGATAACGACGGAATTATCAACGACATGGTGATTGAAAACATCATTACCGGACAGATTGTGGGGTTAGTTTTAAATACCAACAACTTTGAACTTGTCGGTGCATTTGAACAAGCGAGCCCGTTTGCATTGGCAGTTAACGGTTCTCAATTCCAGTTTTTGGCTTAGTGCCAGGTAGGGGACACGGCACTGCCGTGTCCCTACAGATAGCGGGCAATCAATCTATACGCAACCGTACTTTGCCGAAGTGATATTAAAACAGTTCTCCCTTTAAATATTTGTTAGGCTAATCTAAAAGTAGAAATTCAAACTCTGGGAAAGTATATATGACCATTGCCACTCACCCCAAATTAACTGCACTCCCCGAACAGCGGTTGATTTTGCCGCTATCAATGACTTGGGAACAGTTCAAAGCTTTGGATTCATTGCTAGAGTACACTCGCAGTGTTCGCTTGTCTTACCTCGACGGATATGTGGAAATTATGACACTTTCGCCGGAACATGAAACCATTAAATACCTGCTGGCAGGAAGGTTAATGACCTTTTTCGTAGAAAAAGATATTAGTTTTAGACCGACGGGTAGCGCTACACTCCAAGGGGAAGCAAAAGGCAGCAGCAAGGAACCAGATTTATCTTACTATTTTGGCGAAGACCGACGGCAGCGAGAAACACCCGATTTGGCGATCGAACTTGTTTTTACTAGCGGAACTATCCACAAGCTGGAATACTACCGCAGATTTAACGTAGCGGAAGTTTGGTTTTGGGAAGACGGAGTATTTTCGATTTACCAACTGAACTCGGAGGGTTACGATCGCGTTTCTCGGAGTATGCTGTTGCCGGATTTGGATCTAGAATTGCTGGGTAGATGCCTGCAAATGTCTGAAGAAAAAGAAGCTTTGAAAGTGTTTCGGGATGCAGTTCGAGCTGGTTAACCTAGAAGATATACAAATAAAATATTGCATAGTAATGCCAGCAATCGCGGAAATATACGAAATGTACGAAATGTCATAAAAATCGCAATCATCTGAAAACATCCAGCGTTTCTGGTTTTCATAAATTTCATTTTAATCTATACTATTCGGAGTATAAAAAATCTTACTCTTCAGCAATCACCTATGAATAGGGGTTATTCGCGCTTTGATTCCTTCACCAGCATCCTAGCAGGAACAGTAACGGTAGCAGGAATAGTTGTTTTTGCAGCAGCACCCGTTATCGCAAAAACTCCTCAAGAAATTGCCAAATTAGCGATTTCTGCCACCGTTCAAATTAATGGAACCACTGGTCTAGGTACAGGATTTATTATTGCTAAACAAGGTACAACCTACACTGTCCTGACAGCTAACCATGTGGTAGATGATACCAAAGCTACCTATACGATTCGCAGTCATAGGGGAAAAGACTATCCAGTAACCCGTAGTGTATTATTACAGAAAGGCCAGAATGCTCCCGATTTAGCAGTCGTAACATTTAACAGTACAGAATCTTATCCAGTTGTAACTTTAGGCGATTCCGAACAAGCGACAGTTGGAACAGAAATTTTTGTGTTTGGTTATCCAAGTCTTCCCGCTAGCAGAAAAGACCAACCCGATCGCAATTTTGAGTTTTCACCCGGCTATGTTACCAGCCGTCTCCCGACTCATTCAGACGGCTATACTTTGCGCTACAATGCTGTCACGAAAGGGGGCATGAGTGGAGGGCCTGTATTTGATGGAGAAGGGCGTGTAGTTGGGATTCACGGAGAGGGCGATCGCGATGACGATACAAGAGTCACTGACGGAAAAGTTATGACAGGTTTAGCGTTTACTAAAACCGGGTTTAATTCTGCGATTCCTATTAACACTTTTATAGCTAAATTGTCGGATGCAGGTTTAAATCGTTCTGCTATTTTGGTGAATACTTCCACCGCCACTAACGCACCTCTGAAACTGAACAATCCCCAAGATGCTAAGACTTATTACGTTCGCGGTTTAAGTCGGTTTGACAAGGGAGATTTGTCAGGGGCTGTTGCCGATTTTAACCAAGCAATTCAAACTCAATCCGATTATTCTGAAGCTTATTTCTATCGAGCCCTCGCTTATTCCGATTTGAGACAAATGCCCAAGAGTATCGCTGATTATAGCAAGGCGATCGCCCTAAATGCCGTTTATGTTGACGCTTACTACAATCGGGGGCTGGTTTTGTCAGCAATGGGAGATAAACCGGGGGCGATCGCCGATTATACTCAAGTCATCCGCTTGGATAGAAACTTTGCAGCGGCTTACAACAACCGAGGATTAGCACTTTCGGACTTGGGCGATCAAAAAGGAGCGATCGACGATTTCAATCAAGCCCTGCAAATTAATCCCGGTCGCGCCAACACTTATTTTAACAGAGGATTAGCGCTGTTTCGCATCAATAACGATCGCTCTGCCTTAGCTGATTACACTCAAGCAATTCAACTCAATCCCAATTATGCTAAGGCTTTTGCTAACCGAGGAATTACGTTGGTGAGAATGGGAGACAGACAAGGGGCGATCGCAGATTTGCAGCAAGCGGCTCGTTTATTTAGGGCTCAAGGAATGAATGCAGATGCTCAAAAAGCATTAGATTTGATTGGTCAATTGCAAAAGTCAAATTGATTTGATCTTGTGTACCTGTCGCAATATTCCGGTACTCCAAAATTAGAAATATTTCGCCAGTCCGGCATTCGCAATACTCCGACAGTCCGGCAGGGGTTTAAACCCCTGCCTCAAAGCTGAAGTCCTCTAAATAGGACTAATATCAAATCCGATTAATTGCACAGAATATTTGTAGGGAAACGGCACTGCCGTGTCCGTATCCGCCGTAGGGAAACTATCGAAATAAATACAGAAAGAGCACACAGCAGTGCTGTGTCCCTACCAAATATCTGTATTACGATCCGTCGCTCGGCATTTCAGTCCTTTTCAAAGGACTTTCGCTATGAGACGGGGGTTTAAACCCCCGTGGGACCCGATAACAAACGCGAGAATTAATATTACTCTTCCCCTAAAACCGCACCGTCAGCAAAATCACCCGCCGAGGCTGATCTTCCGCTTCAACAGTAAACTCAACACGCCCAAAACCTCTGGGCCCCGGTTCAACTAAATCATAGCGAGATGTCACCGTACCGGCGGCTGTATCGTATTGAGCAAAAACAGCACCAGGATTCCTCCCAGCAGACGCATCCGCATCTCCTCCCCAAACACCCCAATCATCATCATCCACTCGCGATCTACTTGGCAATAGTGATGCTGCAATTTGTGGAGGCGTGAGTCTTTGATCCGCTAAGACTTGTTGAGCATTATGAATAGCGCACATTGTCGGCCCAGAAATTTTGGTATCGCTATATTGATTTTGCCACATTTGCACAAAGCCAAAGCCAACATTTGGGCCGACTTGCTCCTGTCTTTGCCGGCCCCACAGCCGACTTACAGATAGAGTATTATCCTCCTCGCTCTTGCCTACCTGACCTAATTCAGTTCTTTTGCTAGTAAAATTGCGATCGACAAATTCTTTATCTGCCCTGCGAATAGCGTTTGCTGCCGCTGGTTTTATTTGACTGCTAACATTAGTATTTCCTTGTAAGATTGGTGATAGAACGCCGGGGATGGGCTGTGCTCCACAATATTTTTGAATACCGTTAAAAACGCGCTCGGCTGATAAGGCACTAATCGGAAATTCTAGGGAATAAGCCTCGGCCGGTTTGGGGAAAAAGATGCCGGATGTTGCGGAAGCAGTAAAAGAAGCCCCACCCCATATGACGATCCGGTTAAATTGACGGCGGCTAATACTCATAATTTATCTACTCCCTGGAGAGCCTGCCCCTGGTATAATAGCGAGCCAGAAGAAGTAGTACCATTTATTGCTACAATTTGTTGCCCTAGAGCAATAGATATCAACAGCCACACTTTTTCCGTTACTAACATCGACCAGCATTGTATTGACCCTTCCATCTTTTCCTACTTGGGAAGCTACTTGATTTCCATCTACATAAACATCTATTTTCGCAGGGGGTAGACCATCCCCATCCGCAACTCCATACTCTATTCGGAGAGAGGCGGGACCACCAGGAAGTTGACAAGTCCAACCAGCACCGTTACTCGCCCATATCAACAAACGACTGGTGTATATTTCTCTACCTATGGAAACATCCCGAGCTTGTTCTTGATAATTGGGAAACCCTCTATGAACACAGTTGAGTTCGAGCAAAAAGATCGGGCGCTGGGCCTGAGCCACTTGTGCGCCAACTGTCGCTAAAGTAAAAGACAACACCCCAGCAGACAACAAACCGCTGAGCCACCGAACTCGCTTCATATAAATATCCTGCTAATACCTTAATCAATTAATATAAAGGATGAGCTGTGTAGGAAAAGTCCTGACTTTAGATAGATGACAACATCAAAAATGTCACAATTGTACGAAATGTCAGGTATAATGAATGGCGTAAACTCCAGCTTCTCCCTAATCTATGGATATTGCCGAAGTTTTGACACTGGCAGATGAGCTAATTTTTGCTAAGACGGGAAAGCATTTAGATTACGTGCAAGAAGCTATTTTGCGGGGAACGTTACAAGACACAACTTACACGCAAATTGCTCAAGAAGTTTACTCAAGTCCAAGTCATGTTAGAAATGTCGGATCGCAACTTTGGAAAATACTTTCTAAAGAATTAGGAAAAAATATTACTAAAACAAATTTTAGGGCTGTATTAGAAAAGGGTATAGTTTATAATTATCAATCAAGTATTGTTGAAAATATAACAGGTGAGAATATAACAGTTAATAAAAACCTTAATGTTTGTCGTGAAAAAGCCCGATCGCCCAAAACACCTCAAAACCCCGAACCAACAGCTAAACAGCCCCGCATCGACTTAGACGACGCACCAGAAATCTCGACATTTTTCGATCGCACATCCGAACTTTCCACCCTCAAACAATGGATTTTGGGCGATCGCACCCGTCTCATCAGCATCTTAGGATTAAGCGGAAGCGGCAAAAGTGCGATCGCCCTGCAACTAATCCAACACATTCAATATGAATTTGACTGTATAATCTGGCGAAGCCTCCGCAACGCGCCACCCCTCCAAACACTCCAAACCGACTTAATTCAATTCTGTAGGGGCGGTGCCCCCGTGCCCGCCCCCGAAGAAAGGGCAACCACGGGGGGATTGCCCCTAGAATATTTGCGATCGCACCGCTGTCTGATCGTCCTCGATGATGTGCAAACAATTTTCAGCAGCCAACAACTAGCAGGAAACTATCAACCAGGATATGAAAATTACGGCACTTTCTTCAAGCAAATAGCAGAATCATGTCACAACAGTTGCATAGTTTTGATTAGTTGGGAAAAACCCAGAGAAATTGCAGCATTAGAAAGCCACCCGAAAAATTGTCAAACATTGCAACTCAATGGTTTAGGCGAACCAGCGCGAGAAATATTCACAGAAAAAGGTCTAGCCGAATCTGAAAAATGGTCAGAATTGATAGACCTTTACCGAGGCAATCCCTTGTGGTTGAATACAGTAGCTGCTGCTATTCAAGACTTATTTAGCGGCAATATTTCTGAATTTTTATCCTATGATAGCCTAGTTTTAGGAGACTTAGAATATTTATTGCACCAACATTTTCAGCGCTTGTCAGACTCCGAAAAACAAGTAATGTCCTGGTTGGCAAATCAAATCAAAGCAGTCGAAATATCCAAAAAACCAGCCCTTCTGGAATTATCCCCTTCAGAATTCCTCAAAGCCGTCGAATCCTTGAGACGGAGGTTATTAATCGAAAAAGTCCAAAAGGGCGATCGCACCCTCTTCACAGTCCAACCAGCGATCGCAGAATACATAAAAACCAACATCAAATAACTTCAAAACCTCCAACTATAAAAACTATCGCCCTTCTACATAAAAGAGTGATAGCCTGTTTTTTGGGGAAGTGATCTCGCTTTAAATCAATATTCAAGCAAACAGCAAGTTTTCTACTAGAGTTTTAGGTTTTGGGATAGATTTACCATCTACCTGATATTCTTCAACTAAAAGCTCTAATACCTCTATTGCATTTTGCAAAGCTTCTTCGTAGGTATCTCCATGAGTGTGGAACTGCTGAGATGGAAAATCAGGTAAGTGAACGAGGTAGCAGTTATCTTCATCCGACCATTGAATAACAATTATATAAGGTAATTTCATGATTCAGGTTCCTCTTCTTCAATTGCTTTCAATCTTCCAATTTTTCGATTTACTTCTCTCTCTAAATACAGTTTCGCATCATCGCCATCATTTCCAGCAAGGGTAATTGGTTCATGATAGTAGTAAAGGATGAACCCATCTTGTAGGGCTGCCTTTTGCCGAACGATAAGTAAACCCAGCTTTTAGCAGCAGGCTTTTGAGTTCTCGAATCTTTTTGGGCATAAGCAGACATTAAAATTGTGGCAAGGTGACGGAAATACTTTAATCATATTCCAGAAAGTAGGGTTTGTCCAAACGGACCCTACTACATGAATTTGAATTAGTTTCAGCATCAATCCGCGTTCATCAGCCGTTAGAAAATAAAAACATTCAACTTTCAGCAAAACCCCAATCCAAAAACTCCAATTTAGCCTAAAATTAAAAATACTGACTAGCCAACAATGCCCTATGTTTGAAGCCCTCGCCGATCGACTCGAATCCACCTGGAAAAAACTGCGCGGACAGAATAAAATCTCCGAGTCCAATATCCAAGACGCCCTCAAAGAAGTCCGCCGCGCCCTCCTGGAAGCCGATGTCAACCTCCAAGTCGTCAAAAACTTCATCGGAGAGGTAGCGGCAAAAGCACAAGGCGCAGAAGTCGTCTCAGGCGTCCGTCCCGACCAACAATTCATCAAAATCGTCCACGACGAACTCGTCCGCGTCATGGGGGAAACCAACGTACCCCTCGCCACCGCCGACTCCGGGCCCACAGTTATCCTGATGGCCGGTTTGCAAGGAACCGGGAAAACCACAGCTACCGCTAAACTAGCGCTGCACCTCCGCAAACAAAATCGTACCGCACTGCTAGTCGCAACCGACATTTATCGACCAGCCGCGATCGACCAATTGCTGACCCTCGGCAAACAAATCGACGTACCCGTATTTGAATTAGGCAAAGACATTGACCCCGTAGAAATTGCCCGCCAAGGCATCGAACACGGCAAACAAATCGGCATTGATACCATCATCGTCGATACAGCAGGCCGCCTGCAAATTGACCAAGACATGATGGCAGAATTGGCCCGTATCAAACAAACAGTAGAACCCCACGAAACGCTGTTAGTTGTTGATGCCATGACCGGCCAAGAAGCAGCAAATTTAACCCGCACCTTTCACGAACAAATCGGCATTACCGGCGCAATCTTAACCAAATTAGACGGTGATAGTCGCGGCGGTGCAGCCTTATCCGTGCGACAAATATCCGGCGCGCCGATTAAATTTGTCGGCGTCGGCGAAAAAGTGGAAGCCTTGCAACCATTTTATCCCGATCGCATGGCATCGAGAATACTCGGCATGGGCGATGTCTTAACGCTAGTAGAAAGAGCGCAAGAAGAATTTGACATCGCCGACGCCGAGAAAATGCAAGAGAAAATGCTCACGGCAAAGTTTGACTTTACCGACTTTCTCAAGCAAACCAGACTTTTAAAAAATATGGGTTCCCTCGGCGGCATCATGAAAATGATTCCGGGGATGAACAAACTCTCAGACGAACAAATGCGGCAGGGAGAAGTGCAGCTAAAACGCACCGAAGCCATGATTAATTCGATGACAGTTGAAGAACGCCGCAATCCCGAACTTTTAGCCAGTTCTCCCTCCCGCCGCCGCCGCATCGGCAAAGGCGCCGGCTACGCTGAAAACGACGTAACTAAGCTGGTGAGCGACTTCCAGAAAATGCGTACTATGATGCAGCAAATGAGTCAAGGCAACTTCGCCGGCATGGGAGGATTGCCGGGAATGCCCGGAATGCCCGGAATGGGCGGCCCCGGAATGCAGCCCGGTTCCCGCGGCTATATGGGGGCCCAGCAGAAGAAGAAAAAGAAAAAAGATAAGCCAAAAAAAGGTTTCGGACAGTTGTAAAAAGTATCTGACAGATTGCACCCTCCGTCAAAAACCTGTAGATACCGTAGGGTGCGTCGCTACCGACAATCTGCTAATCAGCTTGAAAATCACACAGCGACGCACCATACACAATACCGTTTTTAACTCTTTTCTTGTTGCTAGTTTCTATTTGAAAAAGCGTGCAATTGAATATGGTACAAACATTTACTCAACCAGAAACCATATCTATAGAATTGCCAAACGCGATCGCGCTTCTTGTCAGTAGCGAGCAATTCGAGGCTTTAGCATTGGCAAATCCCGACTTGAGATTAGAGATAAATGTATAAGGAGAGTAGGCTTTTGGGCCTTTCCCACAAGAGTTTCATAAAATTTATCGCGCCCAACTAGATGGGAGGCCAGCTTACTAGCCCTACTTTTAAGCCTAATAGTTCGGTTGCCTTGAAGCTGTCTACAGGCTGAGAAAATAAATATCCTTGCCCCAACTCACACCCCAACTCTCGCAGTTTCTGTAGCTGTGTTGGCGTTTCTATGCCTTCTGCCACGATATCCATACCTCGGCTGCGAGCCAGCGTCACAATTGTCTGGATAATTTCTACGCCACTGTTGTTTGCCCCAATGCGGCTGACAAAAGAGCGGTCAATCTTTAAGGTATCAATGGGAAACTCGTGTAAGCGGCTTAAAGAAGAGTAACCGGTGCCAAAGTCATCGATACACAACTGAATGCCTAGAGCTTTTAGCTGCTTCAACATCTTTTCTTCCCTGGATACTGTTTCTAAAATGCAACTTTCAGTAATCTCTAGTTTTAGACAGTAACTGGGAATGCCAGTCTGCTGCAAAATGTCCTCAATTCGATTGAGTAGGTTTACTTGCTTGAGCTGCACGCCGGAAAGATTGACATTAATCGCCAAGGGAGGTGTTTGGGGAAACTGTTGCTGCCAAATACTGATCTGGTGACAAGCTTCCTGCAAAACCCACCACCCTAGTTCATTGATCAAACCAGTTTCTTCAGCCACAGGGATAAACTCGGCAGGCGGGTAGATAATGCCAGATGCGTGATGCCAGCGCACCAAAGCTTCAAAGCCATTCAGTTGCCCCGTAGAAAGGGAGACAATGGGCTGGTAGTGAACGCAAAATTCTTGTAGTGCGATCGCCCTTCTCAAGTCGTTTTCCAACTGCAAGCGCGCCATCGCAACAGTTTGCATCGCTGGATCGAAAATTTCGTAACGACCTCTGCCTTGAGTTTTAGCATAATACATGGCGATATCGGCATCTCTGAGCACGTCTTCTGGGCGATCGTAACCCATTGCGCTAACGATAATTCCAATGCTGATCTCGGTAAATACTTCATAATCATTCAAATTAAACGGCTGCCTTAATTGATTTTGGATGCGTTCAGCCACCCTGTTTGGTTCATCAATATCTTGAATATCTTCCAGCAAAATCACAAATTCATCTCCTCCAAACCGGGCAACTGCATCTGTATGACGTAAACAAACTTGCAGTTGACGAGCAACGCTTTTTAGTAATTGATCCCCAACCAAATGTCCCAGGCTATCATTGACGACTTTAAAGCGATCGAGGTCAATAAATAGCACCGCATATAGATAATCTTCACGTCTGTACGAAAAGTCGATCGCCTGTTGCAGCCGATTCATAAACCAAGCGCGGTTAGGCAAAGCCGTTAGCGCATCGTGAAAAGCATCATGTCCTAATTTTTCTTCCCTTTGCAACAACTGAACTTGAGCCTCTTGAAGCTCGTTGACGGCTTGTCTAAGTTCAGCCGTTTGAGAAGCCACCCGTTGCTCTAACTCAGAAGTGAGTTTCTGCAAAGCCGCTTCCGCCTCTCTTCGCGCTTCAATTTCTTCTTTCAGAAGCACATTTTGCTCTTCCAGCGTCTTGGTCAAATTTCGCAGTCTCAGGTGTAGTTGCACGCGGGCTAAGACTTCCTCTTGCTGAAAGGGTTTGGTGATATAATCTACTGCCCCCATTGACAGACCTTTAACCTTATCCACGCGATCGGTAAGAGCTGTCATAAAAATCACAGGAATATCTTTTGTTGCCACCGATGCTTTTAAGCGGTAGCAGGTTTCAAACCCATCTATCCCCGGCATCATCACATCTAACAATATGATATTTGGCGAAACTTCTTGTAACTTATCAATAGCACTTTCCCCATCCTTAGCCACTAAAACCTTGAAGCCTGACTCCTTCAAAAAATCGAACAGAAGTTTTAGGTTATTCGGGCTATCATCAACAATCAAAATTACATTATCGTTTGATTTCAACATTTTATTCTCCAAAATGTGTTTTTACAAAGGCTAGTAGTTCTTTCTCTTCAAAATTTTTGGCAAATTGCAACAACTTATTAGCAAACAGATGATAGTTGCCGTTTATTTGCTTGAGTCTATTAGCTTCCTGCTCAACCACTTCAATATCGCCGATTCGAGCTGCATTAAACAGCGTTACAAGCTCTGTTGATGGCGGGATCGTAAGCTCACCACTTTGAACATTTAATAAATTAGTGAAACCTTCCCGCTGTTCGTTCTCTAAATCAGCAGGTTGCTCGTAAATCCATTCTATTTGCAAGTAAATCTTTAATAATTCCAGCAATTCGTCTACTTCGATAGGCTTTGACAGAAACTCGTTACAACCTGCTTCGTGGCTATTTTGGCGATCGAAGTTAAACACGCTGGCGCTGGATGCTATCAATATGACATCTTTAAACTCTGGTGATTGTCGCAAGCGTCGCGACATTTCAAATCCATCCATTACTGGCATCACTAAGTCTGTAATAATCAGATCGGGGTTAAACTCAGCAGCTTTAGCTAAACCCTCTGTTCCATTACAAGCTTCCATGATTTGAAAACCTAGTGGTTCTAAAATATTTCTCAGAAAAGAGCGATTTTCTAATCGATCGTCTACTAGCAGAATTTTATTTTTATTTCCTTTAAATCCAGTTAAATTCATTGAAGAATTGCTCGAAGTGGGCTCAATATATTCAGATGATTTAGTCAACTCTAAATCTAGAGAAAAAATGCTGCCTTGACCTAGTATACTCTCGACTTTTATTTCGCCTCCCATCATTTCAACAATTTTCTGTGCGATGGCTAATCCTAACCCCGTGCCTTCTGCCTTCTGTTGGCTATTTCCAACTTGTTCAAACGGTAAAAATATTTTTTCTAACTGTTCGGGTGCCATTCCCACCCCAGTATCTTGGATATGGAAACGAATTTTAGTAAGTGAGGATTGGTCAGAGTCTTCCCCGTTACCTATTACGCCTACCTTGAAAATAACACCTCCTTTTTGTGTAAATTTAATAGCATTGCCCAAAAGGTTAATCAAAACTTGGCGCAGTCGTTTTTCATCAGCATTAACAGCGTTAGGAAGTTGATTTAATACTTGATAATTAAAGGTTATTTCTTTTTGTTCAGCTCGGATGCGACACATTTCCACAACTCCCATCAGAAAAAAAGGAAAATTAAAAGCTGAACTGTAAAGTTCCATTTTACTGGCTTCAATTTTAGAAATATCTAAAATATCGTTAATCAGGGTGAGTAAGTGCGAACCACATTGGTGAATAATTTGGATAGCATCTTTTTGTTTAGGAGTGGTAGTTTTATCGCGTTCCATAATTTGAGCGTATCCTAGAATTCCGTTCAGGGGGGTGCGAAGTTCATGGCTCATGTTCGCGAGGAATTCGCTCTTGGCATGATTAGCCGTATCAGCAGCAACTTTTGCCTCTTTTAGCTCACTTGTCCGTTCTTCTACTCGATTTTCTAGCTCTAAGTTGGTCTTTTCTAAAGCCGCAAAAGACTCGCGCAATTGCCGTGCCATTTGGTTAAAAGATTGAGCCAGACTTCCCAGTTCATCGATGCTATTGACATCTACTTTGTGGTCTAATTCACCGCTAGCGATCGCTTTACTCGCTTGACTTAACCGAAAAATCGGATGGGTAATCCACCGGGAAGCAAGGATTCCTAACAACGTCGCTAGCACGAGCGCTAAAACGCAGAGTAAGATAGTGCTGCGGGTATTGGCATTAATTTGCTCCATAAAGTCGGCTTCTGGAACGACAACAACAATCAGCCAATCAAGACCTCGACCATCTTGGAATGGAGATACTTGCACGAATTCCCGCTGACCATCTAGGATGAAGTCTAGTTGCTGGTTGCTATCAATTTTGGTGAAGTTACCAAAGCGTTCTATTAAATGTTGCGCTGTACCCTTGATCAAAGGTACGCTGCTTTCAATCGCTTGTAATCTTTGCGTTTTTTTGATATTTTTGGTTTTAATAAATGGCTGTTCGGTGGTGGATGAAGCTACTAGCAAGCCAGAGCGTTCTATGAGAAAAGTCTTTCCCGATCTACCAATTTTTAAAGTTTGGAGAAAATCGCTGATTTTGGAGAGAAACAGATCGGTACTTACAACTCCTCTAAAAGTACCCTTTTTATCGTAAACAGGTTGGCTAGCGGAGATTCCTAGGCTAGGTTGAATATAATATTGATAAATTTTATTCCATTGGGGTTTCCCTGCAACTTTTGCGGCTTTATACCAGGGTCGAATGCGGGGATCGTAGTCTGGGTAGGTTTCCTTAAACTGAGTCGAGTTACCCTCTCTATCTGCCCTGATGATCGTATTAATAAAATTAGTAGATCGATCAGTTATTTCAATAACAACGCTGCCATCATCCTTATATCCAGCACCCGCATATTCTTTTCTTTCCCCTCCAAAACTGATGTAACTAACGGTGGAAAATTGCTTGAGTTGCCAGAAGAAGTAACTTCTCATCGAACCCATATTGTCTGGATTCCATAATCCAAAGCGGCCAATGGCATCGACGCTGATGGCATTGATCAAATGGGGCGTTTCCAAGTAAGTGTTTAATTGTTGATTGATGCGGGCGACTACCTCCGTTCGTAATTGGCTCGTAACGTTGTTGACGGCTGTTTTGCCGTTGCGTAGCGAGAGCCAACCTGTCAGTCCCACAGCGGCAAAGATTTGCAGGACAAATGGTACGACTAAGACGAGGCGCAGGGGGATTTTTTGAGAGCTTTTTGCCAGTTCATTCTCACTTGCGGTTAGTGTCATGGCGGAGTCATTTTAGTATTTGGATTGTTTCAATAACAACAGTCGCTCACCCTTGGTCATTTAAAGTCAGCTCTAGGAAAATTATTGATTCCGTCTCTCTTGAACGCCAATTGGTTTAATGATATCTTATGGTTGAATAACCGGGCTGAAATGAGCGGCTAATACTGATACAGTTTACAAATTTATGAAAGAAAACAGCTCCCCCATTTGAGACGGAATCTCCATAAATGTCAAATGTGCTATATTTTGCTTGGGGTTGTAGTGTGAGCCTACCTGCCCATTTCATGGATATTGAGTACACCTTCATTCACTTGTAGGTCTTGACCTCAATACTAATTGATCTAAGCATACAATTATAGTCAGGACTTACGAACTATAGGGCCTGAAACCCAGCTTTCCCGTGATGCCCTGAAAAAAAGGGGGCACTTGAAAGCCATCTTGGAAGGAGGTTTTGGAGGTTCTATGCGTAAGTCCTAAGCTTACGCTAAATGGCGCTTTTTTTTCAACGGGATCTCTGGCCCGTCCCACAAGGGTTCTCAAATAGAGGAAATGGCAACCTAGATGCACAATAGCTTAATAGTCGATCGTCCACAGTGCCTCAATCAACCCTCAACTCAAAACTTTGAGGCAGTGACAAGCAGGTTAAAAGCAAAGCTGCGTCAAGGTTTTGAGTTAATTGACCAAGCGAAAATATTTTTGCGGGCGTGAGTCAATAAAAGAGAGTGGCGAGAGCCCTTGAATCAGGTTCAAGGCGAGCTTGGACGATCTTATGAGTCAATAAGCCTGTCAATAATCCCGTATCTTTTTTGACGTTCAGGGGCTTTAATGCTTTTAGCATCAAAGTTCCAGAGGCGTTGTCACCCCGTCAAGTATTTTAACTTATTACTGTCTCGGACGATCAGCTTCGATCCGCTCTTGCAGTGTATGCTGCCCGTGGGGAGGTGCGGAATGTCGGTTAATTATTCACAATCAAACTGGGTTGTAGTAAGGAACTTTAGTCCTTAGTAACTAAACGGTTTAAGAAAAGGGAGAAATCATTACTACAAACTTAATTGCACAATCCAATTCTATTGAATAGCTTGCCTGAATTCCCGCATTGGGTAAAGGTGATTTTCAATATTGATACACCGCGCCAATAATACAATATCTAAATCGGGCAGAACTTGAGAGCGATCGACCTCTGCATATCCATCAGCCCCCAACGAATACAAACGCAGCCTACCATTTTCCCAAAACAAAACTTCAGGAATTTCGAGGCGTTTGTAAGCTTCCGACTTGTTAATACCGCCGCTAGTCACCACCACTTCCACCGCCAAATCAGGAAATTCTCGGTTAGCTCCCAATTTATAGGATTTATCCGCTTCTTGCTTCACCAATCCCGATGGACTTTCCAGCGTCATCGAACCAGTAGGCTGATAATCAATTCCCATTTGAAGCAGATAAAGATCTAGTAGAGAACCAATTCGTTCTTTAATCGTTTCATGTTTTTCTCCAGGCATACGTCTAATCTCCAATACCCCATCTAAAAACGATAATCTCACCCCTGGGCGTGAGAGAAGTTGTTCAACCACCTTAAACTCTCTCCAACTCAGCTCGTCAATTAAGATAGGTTCATCCACCTTTTCTAAAGTTGTTTCTAAAGTTGTTGCCATCCCAACCCCTCCTTACTCAATCTAATCTTCATTAGATCTGCGTTCATCAGCGCTCATCTGCCTACATCAGCGGTTGCAATCCCATCTACTGTCCCAAATTTTCCTTGTACTCGTCCGGTACAAATTCCGTAACCACTTGACCGCCACCACCGTCGCCTTTAACAATCACAGTTTGATTTTTTAACTCTCCCGCCGCCCTCGGACCCGTCAAATTAAACACCGGATTTAGTTGCTTGTAAACCACATTTCCTTCGGCGTCAAACGTCTGGTTAGTTAAATACCACGTTACGCGATCGGTATTTAATTGAGATTGACGTTTTTCACCAATTCCTACCACATTTCCCGTCAAATAAAAAACTTTTTTCTCTAAATCTCCCCGCCCCGTATCCCCAGTCATCGTCACCTTTTCCACGCGGTGCAAGACCTTCACAGGCCCAGGCGATACCACAGATTGCGCTGGAAAATTCCAACTCATCAAACTGCTTTCTATTTGCAGCGGCGGGTCTGATGGCATTAACTGAGCGTTTTGCGTCAGCGTTGCTATCTTGGTTTTTAAGTCTACATCTACCTTGTCGGCAAAACCGCTGTCTGTTAATTTTTTATCTTTGTATCGGTCAATTTGAGTCGGTTTGTCGCTGTTTACCTTTTGTTGCTCCACAAACCACACTAAGTGCTCGGTTCGCAATTGTAAAACCGGATCTTTAACATTCGCCACTACAGATCCGAATAACTCCATCCTCTTAGCCCTACTGAAAACCCGCGCTTCCTTCGCTGAAGCAGTTACCTGTTTGTTCTCTCCCGTCAAATTATTGCGAACAACTAAAACATCTTCCTTCGGCCGCCACTCCAACTCATTTCCCCGCAATACCACTCCATTTTTCAGGTCTTTAGCGACTATGTTACCTTTGAGAAAAACCTGATTTCCTTCCTGAAATACCTGCCCGGTTTCTCCCTGAATATCGTAAATTTCTTTGCCGTCCTGAAACAATTTGCCCACAGGTTTCTGAACGTTAACTATCTTTTTGTCTTTGCTGTAAACGGCATTTGTGGAGTTTACTTTCCAGAACGTCTCGCCCTTTTCGTTTGCTTGTTCTAGAGTTACTTTGTTCAAAGTTAAAGTGCTGTTTGACTGTTGAGCAGTTTTGATATCCTCAGCTAATTTGTTCTTTTGAGTCTCTTGGGGAGCCGCACAAGCAGCAATCCCCAAAATCAGTGCTGGTAAAAATAGCAGCATCAATTTTGGGGATTTGAGATTGGGAATTTGGGATTTGAGATTAATCATTGGCAATTGGGAATGTGTAATCGGTAATGGGGGATAAGGAATGGGGAATGGGGAATTGGTAATTGATAATTGGGTATTGAAAAACACTTAATCAAAAATTAAAAATGTGTCAGGTTTTGTCTAAATTTTTAACTTCTAATTCTCAATGATTCAACCCATTAACCATCACCCATTACCCTTTACCAATTACCCATTACCAAATCCCTATCTGTCGTCGTGTTCCTCCATCAAGCTCAGACCCGACAAAGGGCGGTAAGCATAATTAGGGCGCGATGTTTTTTGGATGTCGTCCTTAATCATTTCCAAATCGATATAGCGATCGGCTACATTAATCAAACTGTCGCTCGTCATCGATCGCAAACTCACCACCTCAACCCGCACACCGCGATAGCTCACAGCGTCTACAGCATAAGCCAAGTCGCCGTCACCGCTGACCAGAACCGCCGTGTCATAAGACCCCACTAAGGCCATCATATCCACAGCGATTTCTACATCTAAATTCGCCTTTTTAGAACCGTCAGGCAACTGTACCAAATCCTTAGAAATCACGCGGTAGCCGTTGCGGCGCATCCACAGCAAAAACCCCTGCTGTTTCTCATTAGTGCGATCGACACCCGTGTAGAAGAAAGAGCGCAGCAGCCGCGAACCCGCAGTTAAACGGCACAGCAGCTTAGTGTAATCAATCTCAATTCCTAACTGCAAAGCCGCGTAAAAAAGGTTAGACCCGTCAATAAAAATTGCCACTCTACCCCGATTTTCTAGAACCTGTTCCGGCGTAAAAAGGTCGTTGCTTTCTATTCTATTCAACATGATTGTTATGCCTCAATTTTTATGAAAGATTGATTGGTAAGGAAATAACTGCTAATTCGTAGTCTGTCATAACACCCAGAGCGCTGGCTGCCAACTATGAAGGTACTGTTTCCAGCAGTTCGAGCCGCTTAAAAACAGGTTGGGGTTCCCCCAGAGTTTGGTTAGCCGGTAAAGCGCCCCAGGCAGCATGAGCTGCAAAATTCGCTAAACTGTTAACTGTAACTCGATCGTTAAAGTCAATTGAAAAACCTAGCTGCTGATAGATAGCGTTGCTGATATTGGGAATTATCGGCGATAAAAGGTAAGATGCTAGTCTAACAGATTCCAGAACAGAATATAGCACTTGTTCGACACTTTCGAGCTGTCCCTGCTTGTACAAACTCCAAGGTGCTTGCACATCAATAAACTTGTTCCCAGCTCGAACTAATGCAAGCACGACTTCGCAAGCCTTGCTAAAAGCCAACTCTTCGTAAAAACCCGCTACTTGATCGCCCAAATCCCGGCTCATAGCCTTGAGAATGTTGTCACCGTCAATGTTTTCTCCCAACACATTTGGTACGCAGCCACCACAATATTTGCGAGCCATGTTTAGGGTACGATTAAGCAAATTTCCCAAATCGTTTGCTAGCTCAGCATTCAATATATTGATAAACCGAGTTTCGTTAAAATCGCCGTCCTCTCCGAACTCAATTTCTTTGAGGAAATAGTAACGTACTGCATCAGCGCCGTATTTGTTGACCAATTCGACAGGGTTTAAAGTATTACCCTCCGTTTTCCCCATTTTTTTGCCGTCTTTGGTCAAAAACCCGTGTGCGAAGACGCGACCCGGCACCGGCAGATTCGCTGACATCAACATTGCCGGCCAGTAAACTGCGTGGAAGCGAAGAATATCTTTGCCGATCAAGTGCAAGTCAATCGGCCACCATTTAGATAAAGCATTCTCCAACATCGGGTCGCTGTCCGGATCTAGCAAGGCGGTGACGTATCCCAGCAAAGCGTCAAACCAGACGTAGATGCTGTGACTGGGGTCAACTGGCATCGGCAGACCCCATTCGAGATTCACTCTAGAAATCGAAAAGTCTTGTAGTCCAGAGTTGACGAAACTGAGCACTTCGTTGCGTCGGGTTTCCGGCGCGATGAAGTCGGGGCGTTCTGCGTACAAAGCCAGCAGTTGGTCTTGATACCGCGACAGGCGGAAAAAGTAATTTTCCTCGTCGCGCCACTCAACTTCCTTGCTGGTGTGAACGGAGCACCGATTTCCCGGCAACAATTCCCGTTCATCCTTGAATTCTTCACAGGAGACGCAGTACCAGCCTTGTTGCTGGTTCAAGTAGATGTCGCCGGAGTTCCAGACGCGCTGGAAAAATTCTTTGACAATGTACTCGTGGCGCCGCGAAGTTGTGCGGATGAAGCGATCGTACTGGATGTCGAGTTGCTCCCAAAGCGCCTCAAACGCCGGAACCACTGAATCGCAGTGAGCTTGGGGCGATCGTCCTAAAGTCTCGGCTGTCCGCTGAATTTTCTGCCCGTGTTCGTCCGTCCCCGTCACCAGCAAAACTGATTTGCCCCGCAGCCGCTCAAACCTGGCTAGGGCATCCGCAGCCATAGTCGTGTAAGCGCTGCCCACGTGAGGTAAATCGTTCACATAATACAGAGGCGTTGTGATCGCAAAGGTATTTTTAGTTTTATCTGTCGATTTCATTGAATGCTAAAAGAAAATTCCCTAAATTTCGTTTCGATCTTAACTCAGCGGTTAAATTTTTTATGTAGTGGCTATCAAGCCAAATTCACTGCAAGTTATTTGCCATTGTCTAACCCGGGCTATTCCCAAAATAAATATTGCTTTCATATCAACACTAATCTTTTTTAGTTCTTTTTGACGAACTCTCTAAAATGTCTTAATATTTTGACCTTCTGCTGCCTTGGGAAGCGACGATCGCGGGGTTCGCGCCTCCTCAATTTATTTGTCGCAGCCGCTATCCCTAGAGCGGGCGATTGCCCTACCCGATTTGCAACAAAACTCATCGGTTGGGCTGCTAAACCTACCATTCGACTAACACTCCGCGACCACTTTCTGTAAATGCGCGATCGCTCGCCATCGCAATCTTTTTCTTCCACTCGCTGGAAAGTCGCTCCCCATAACTCCTGCCACTTTCCGAGCCGCTCATGGACGCAGAAAGCGGGTTGTTTACGAAACTCTCTGGTCCAGCGCGAAGCTTTAGTTTCTTACCCCAAAAAGAGTATAAAACCCACATTCCGCACCTTCAACTGTCACTATCGGTTTTTACTTATTTTGATCCAGCAATAAAACTATAAGTTCTACTATTATACCGTAGATTAACGGATAAAAAACTTTTTAAAGGCATAATTTATTACTTTAAAGATATAGTTTTCTGCGTAATTATGCTGTGTGACACCCCAGGGTGCGGAATGTGGGATAAAAGCCTAGGTTTTTTGTCACAAAACCCGGTTTATAAAGGTTGCGAGTACGTCCACAAACAATAAAACCCCAAGCCCGTTAAGCTTGGGGATATCACATTAGGGCGCATCTAACAAGGGATGATCCGATCGCCCTCGATCGCCATCAGGAAAACTCACTCGATTTCCGCCAATAGCTTCTGACAAATAATCGGCCGCAGCTTCCACTACCGCGATCGCATTTTCGTAAACCATCCGCGTCGGCCCCAAAACCCCAACACTACCCACGGGAACTGATCCCCGGCGGTAAGTCGAAGAAATCAGAGTACAGCCGCGAATTGGTTCTAAGGAATTTTCCGAGCCAATACGCACCGTTACCCGCTTGCCTGGCGTGTCCAACTCAGGCGATTCAAAAATCAAAGGCCAAAGCAGTTCTTGCTCTTGTTCGAGCAGTTGCACCAGAGTTTGAACTTGCTGCAACTGCGAAAACTCAGGTAAGCGCAGTGCTTCTGCCAAACCGCCGATCAAAATCCGCGTGTAGGTTGGATTTCTTTGGCGGCTGCTCAAAGCAGTCAGCATGGTTCCCATCCACTCAGCGTACAGCTCAAAGTCCCGATCTAACTCGCTCCAGTCTACAGCCGAGAGTTCCAAGAGCGATCGTCCCCGCAACTTGGTGTTCAAAAAATTTGACAAAATCTGCAATTCGCGATCGACGATTTCAACATCAGGACTGTTACCTTCTGCGTCCCTTGGCAACTGCACCAAAACCGACTGAGTTTCGTACGCATCCGTCACCACGATCAGCATCACCTTTCCCGCCTCTAGCTGCACCAGTTGCAAGTGGCGCAAGCAAGCCATATTGGTTTGCGGTATGGTGATCATGGCTATGTAACCGCTGATCGTTGCCAGGATTTGAGCAGCGCCACGGAGTGCGGCGTCCATGCGACCGTCCGACCAATTGAGCTGGTCTAGTACCTGTTCCACCTTGCGGGCCAGCGTATCAGACGGCTGAATCAACTGGTCTACATAAATCCGGTAGCCGGAGTCAGAGGGGACTCGTCCGGCAGAAGTGTGGGGCTGATAAAGCAGTCCAGCTTTTTCAAGAGTCCCCATCGCATTGCGAATTGTAGCTGGGCTGACGCTGAGGTTGAATTCGTCAGCCAAAGCTTTTGAGCCAACGGGTTCCGCTGTAGCTATATAGTGGCGAACCGTTGCCCAAAGGATGTATTGTTGCCGATCGGTGAGGTTAACGCGCACAGATATTTAAGCAGAATTAGTATTCAGACAATTTGCCACTATCGAGTCAGAAGCTCTGTCCCTAAGGGCGATCGGACAGAGTTATCTATTTAACATAACAGATTTAGGCTTCGGTGAGTTCGGGAACTGATTGTGCAAGGGATTTAACGGATTGTGTAAGTGATTTAACGGATGGATTTTGAGGGAATGAACAGGAAAAATGTTTTAACTTTTAACTTTTAACTTTCAATTTGGGAGCTTCGCTTCCCCCAATCGTATCTCTGCCCAATGGCCCATTCCTCGGCTTTGCTTTGCCCAATTCCCTTTAAGTGTGTTCTTTCAGAATATTTTGCAGGTAATTAGCCACTGCATCCGGCTGTTCCACCATTGCCAAATGGCCACAATCTGGAAGCTGAAGGACATTCTCGCCGCTACCTTGGAACATCCAGTGAAAGCTAGCCAAATGCAGCACGTATTTGGGTTCCATAATTTTGTCTTTAGTGCCGGCAATAAAATAAACAGGCTGCTTGAGTCGGGATACTATTTGCGGCAAGAGGTGAATCTCCGCTTCGGTGGTCGAGTCCAACAAAGCCCCCAAAGCTGCCTCTGGATGAGCTCCCACGAAATCTCTCAAGCGCTGCCGTCCCCAGGAGCGGCCGATCGAGCCGGCCACAGAATCGCGGGCAAACACGAAATCTGCTAACGGCAAGTTAGACAGCCAGCGGGGGCGCATTTTGACTAGCTGCTTGCCGACTGCTCGAAACCGCTCGAATTCTTCCTTTAGATAGATGCCGCCGCCTGCATTGATACAGACGACACCTTTAATGCGATCGGACAATTGGCTGGCTCCCCATAGAGCGATCGTGCCGCCCAGAGAGTGTCCCACCAGCCAAGCAGAAGATATATCGAGTTTTTCGAGTAAAAGTTCCAAATCGCGAGCGTAAGCTGCGGGAGTGTAGCAGGAATTTAGCGGTTCGGAACGACCGGTATAGCCGCCGTCCGATTGAGAATCGCCAAACCCCCGCAAATCGTAGGTAAGGCACTGATAGTTTGATGTCAAGCGATCTGTCAAAGGTTGCCAGTAGTGGCGGCTTAACAGCCAGCCGTGGACAAATACCAGAACCGGGGAAGTTGTAGTCGGAGCCGTCAAATCGTAAGCGTGCCGAACCCCTAGGATGTCGATTGTTGCCATATTTTTATCCTACCCGCTCCATAAGACCTATGTAAACCTATGTATAGCCTTTCTCAGAAAGATGCAGTAAGCCGAAACCCTGTGTTCTCAAGCTTTTTCAGTTGAATTGTTTACCTCATCTACCCAAGAAGCGCTATAAGTAAGTCAAAAAGACTCAACTTTATCGATTTACCGCTTACTTTCTGCTGCAACGCGCGGTCTTAAGCGGACGTTACAAGATTTTTGTCCACTGCACCGGCAATATTGGCATAGCGTGCCCTTTTATCCGATCGCCCTAGAATAAATATTCCTTCAAACCAACGTTCTATGTTTTTTGCAGCATTCAAATTTCTGTCTGCTGTATGAGCGCAATGGGGACATACATCAGCGCGATTTTTTAAGAGCATCTTGCGGCAAGAATTTTCCCAGTTTTAGCCGATTTATAAATCGTAAACCCTCGGTATATTAGTGTCAATTTATATCAAAAATATTTTGGTAGTCGAGTCAAAAATTAAATTTGTACCTTCCACATTCAACTATTGAACCAGCACAATTGTAAGGATTAAACAATGCTTTAATTTCTCAGTTTTAGGGCTAGCTAGCCTTAGCTATACCTCGCTTTAAGCGAGGTAATACGTACTTTATGGAGGAAGTTTTTGCGAATATTTGCGACTTTTGCGTGTAGTTCCGCGAGCTTATTTTACGAACTAAAAATAGTCACAAATATAGCAATCCTCGCATCATTTGTGAATTTCTTACTCCCGATCGAGCGGGTTCGGGGAGGGTTGGGGTGGGGTAAAAAATTTACGACTCCTGCAAGGATTGCTAAATTGCTTGTTAAACTCCCCTATTTATCTGGCACATCTTTTCTCTTAGGACGGTTATTTTGTAGATAAAGTACGCCATCAAACTTAAAAAGCTTGACAACATCGTTTCTGCGTCTCCAATATTTATGAGAACCGCTATCTAGACTCGTTTGTACGAACAATAGACTTCTTGCAAAAGTCCTTTTAATCAAATTTTCCGACGGGCAAGATGCTCATCCCACAAGAGAAAAAACTTTTTGTGGGACGGGCATCTTGCCCGTGCCAGCTATTTTTGCAAGAGGTCTAATGTTGCCGATTTTTTTACCCTATCTCACTGGAAAACTTCTGCAAACTAATGTCTACTTATAGAAATCTAGTTATTTAGGGATCGGCCGCTTGCCCTAAAATCGCTCGCCCAGCAATCTTTGGCGTACCCCCTCAGCGATTTTCTGCCCCAGATACTCGGGAATTAAACTTTCATTGGGGCCCAACAAGTAGAGAATCAGGCGAGTTCGTCCCCGCCAAACCAGCAAATTAGCATTTACCACCAACAAATCCTCTTGCCAGATGGCATACATAACTTTGTAAAAAAGTCCAGGTTGATTATCTGCTTCAATCAACAAAGCTGGCAAGTGGAAAACTGGATCGACGTAGAATTCAGTGGCCACATCCTCCAAACCCGCGTCTAAATTAAATTCCACCGCCAACATCTCTTCAACCTCAAAATGTCCCGCCAATGCCTCTCGAACGGCTCTACAGACGTTTTCTGCTGTTTTATCTGCCAATACCTTGCCACCGCGAGATACGACCAATTTGATAAATACCAGCATCGGCGGGTAAATTTGACCGTACAGACTCAGACTGTGAATCGTCAGTCCGTAGGCTGCGAGGACTCCAAAAATATCGCTCAATAGAAAAGACTGGTTCCGGTAAGCAAAATGCAGGGCACTTTTGTTACCTTCGGCTCTGATTTCGATGACTGCTTGCCGAGTTTTGTAAAGCTGGTAAGCTAATTTGAGGTTTTGCAACTGAATTTCGCTGCTGACAAATTGCTCATAAAACTGCGGAAACGCTCGGTTAAAGCGCTTGAGAAGTTCTAGTGTAGATGGTTTTAAACCCGAAGCCATAATTGAGGAGAAGGTGCGGGAGATATACGAGGTATTGACTCTTCCATGCCTTATGGCAATGGGATTTTCGATTTGACGATTCGACTTAAATTGTCCCCGTCTTCTCACTAAAAGCAAAAGTCAAATCTGTCTGAGAACTTATCACGAGAATGTCACCGTTGCGCCATTCCAGTGGTATTTCCCACCAAGGGTATAAGTTCCGGCGCGATCGGCGGCACTCAAAAGAAGCAATTCCCAAAATGCCTCTGTCCTGGTTCGGCAACAAATTTTACCTTAAAAGCGGGTTGTCCGCGCACTGGCTAGCAGAACAGTTCTACGAAACTTGACGAGAATCAAGAATCAAAAAAGCGCAGACTCAATGTTGGACGACAAATCCCTGTTTTCGGCGTAAGATGAGTGTACCGTAAACTGTTCCTCAAGAGGCTACCCGCAATTCATCCCACGCCGATCGGAGTGGATTTATCTTTCGGGTTCTCTTTCTCGTCGTCCAACTTCTACTACCTTAACCGCGCCTGCATGGGTTTTTGGAAAAACTTATTTAGTAGTTCTGAGTCTGCCTCTGTACCCCAAACAGCGGATTTTGAGGAAGATGTGGCTGTTGGGTTAGGCGATCCGCTTTCCCCAACGTTTCGCAAACCCGCCAGCGGCAACGCTCGCATCTTTTTCAGTTGCGATCGGGACATTGACCTCTACGAACTCGAAGAACTTTGTAATGCAGTGGGTTGGTCCCGCCGTCCCCTGCGTAAAGTCAAAAAAGCTATTGTGCACAGCTTCCTAGTCGTCTCTATGTGGGAGATGCGGGGCAGCCAGCGACGGCTGGTGGGTTTCGCCAGAGCGACTTCAGACCATGCTTTTAATGCCACGCTTTGGGATGTGGTAGTTCATCCCGACTACCAGGGCAAAGGCATGGGCAAGGCGCTGATGAAATACATCATTAAAAAACTCCGCAGTGAAGATATCAGCAACATTACCTTATTTGCTGACCCTCAAGTGGTGGATTTTTACCGCAATTTGGGCTTTATGTCCGATCCAGAGGGGATTAAAGGTATGTTTTGGTATCCAGATTAGCCCAGAGGTGCAGGTCGGCGTTGATTTGTTGAGGATATACAATACAATATTGACGCTGACAACACCAACTGCACCTGTGCGCTGTGGTCAGTTAGGCTTTGATGTATCTCGGCACCAGCGCCGTTATGAAGTCGTGCAAGTATTGTCAGTCAATTGGAGATTTGAGACTGCGGCGTGAGACTTCGGCGATCGCTCAGACGATCGGCACTCAGTCGAGCCGTCAAGTCGCCCTCAGTCGAGTCGCCCTCAGTCGAAAGAACTATTTGATATTTGAGATTTATTCCACAGATGAATCTGGGAGCTTGAACTAGGGTCTAAAATTGTAAGCCGATCACGACAGGAGTCTAGGGCTTGTATCCGTTTTTGGGTGGGGTCAAACCGCACAACCTGAAAAAAAACTTCGCCTTAGCTGCATCGAGAGCTAAATATTTAATAAAGCTTGACAAGCAAGCGGTTTTGTGCGTTAATAGTTAGAGGTTAGCTAACTATAACACCGGGATGTAGCGCAGCTTGGTAGCGCGCCTGCTTTGGGAGCAGGATGTCGCAGGTTCAAATCCTGTCATCCCGATCGCACAATGTTAAATAATAGATTGAAGCAGAACTGTCTCTGATGTTTACATTTCGTCAAAATGAAAACAAATTGAGGCAGTTTTTGCTGATCGTGTTAAGTCGCCAGTCTTTGCGTTAATGTGTTTCAGGATCGCTCCTGATGGAAAAAACATGAAATCATTAGTTCGTTTGGGCGCAATATTGGGAATTGTCGGCAGCACTCTGCTGGGCCCCTCCCCAATTGGCAAGATGTCTGCACTGGCACTGCCGGAGCCGCAAATTTTGGAAAAATTGCGATCGGTGCCAGTATTTACGATTACAGACGCTCAGGGTGCGCCCCTGATCGCTTCTGTTCCCAAGCAGGGTGAGGGTCAAACTGGTAATGCTTCCGTGGCGGGAATTTTCATCAGCCAGAAAGATGCTCAAGCTTTTGTCGATCAACTGAAAACCAGAAATCCTCAGTTGGGAGCCTCGGTGCGCGTGATGCCAGTATCCCTGGGCGAAATTTATCAGCTCACTCAAGCAAATAAAGGCAAGCCGGAGGAAGTGCAATTTGCTTTCGTTCCGGCTCCGCAGCAGGTGCAGTCGGCTAAAACTGTACTTCAGCAGACTGGTCAACAAGTTAACGAGTTCAACGGTGTACCTCTATTTTTGGCCAGAGGGGGCGCAGAAAATGGTTATTTGACGATTCAGCGGGGTCAGCAAGAGGTGATTCCCTTGTTTTTTAACAAGGAGGATTTGCAGGGAATGGTCGATCGTTTTAAGCAGCAGCAGCCGAACGTGACTGCCACAATTAAGATTGAGGTGGTGAACTTGGAGAGCGTTTTGGAAGCTTTGCGTACTGAGAACGACCCGTTTTTGACCCAAATGATTTTGATTCCGTCGCGGGAGTCGCTGGAATTTGTGCGATCGCTCCAACCTGCCGGTGCGGGCCAAAATCCACAGGTTGCTCCGAATCAAACTCGGCCGGCTCCTGCCTCTCCGGCTCCAGCTCCGGCTCCAGCTCGGCCGGCTCCAGCTCCGGCTCCAGCTCGACCCGCTCGCTAATAGTTAGCCAGCAGTCATCAGTCATCAGTTATCAGTCATTAATTAGTAGGTTGGGTTTCTCGACTCAACCTACTATTTACGAATTAGCAATTAGCAATTAACAATTAGCAATTAGCAATTAGCAATTATTACAAAGTCTTATGTTTGTTTCTGGTTTAGAGCTTTGGGAATGGGCGAATCAAGCTAAAACCGAGGCGAGATCCTCTGACATTCCCCTAGCAGAAATCGACTGGCTGCTGAAAGAGCTGGCTGGTTTGGATAGGTTGGCTCTGCGTTTGGAGTCGTTTAAAGATTTGCCAAAAATAGAATTAAAGTTGTCTTTATCTGAACTTGCTCAATTGTGGCAGCGGCGCTTGCAAGAACGGGTGCCGGTCCAGTATTTAACGGGAGTTGCACATTGGCGGCAATTTTCGCTCAAAGTAACGCCGGCGGTGCTAATTCCGCGTCCTGAAACGGAATTGCTGATCGATTTGGCTGTGGAAGCTGTTAAAAGCTATTCAGTTAATCCCCAATCGCATTGGGTGGATTTGGGGACGGGCAGCGGGGTGATCGCGATCGGCTTGGCTTCTGCGTTGACAAATGCTACGGTTTATGCAGTAGATTGCAGTTCGGAAGCTTTGGCAGTGGCTCGAATGAATGCTGAGAATTTGGGCTTTGAATCGCGAATTAATTTTTATCAAGGTTCGTGGTTGGAACCGCTAGAATTTCTCAAAGGTCAAGTCAGCGGCATGGTGTCTAACCCCCCTTACATTCCCAGCAGCACGGTGCTGACTCTGGAACCGGAAGTTTTGAAGCACGAACCTCATCTGGCCTTAGACGGCGGTTGGGACGGGTTAGAGTGTATCCGGCATTTGGTAGAAACGGCTCCCGATTATTTAGAATCCGGGGGAGTTTGGCTGGTGGAGATGATGGCGGGACAAGAAACGGCGGTAGCTGATATGCTGCAAAGTCACGGGAGTTACGGTGAAGTTCAGATATTTTCGGATTTAGCAGGAATCGATCGCTTTGCCTTAGCCTACCGTCTTTAGGTTTCAAGAATATGCCGCAATTCTAAAATTTTAAATCTAAAATGTCATGACACAAGTTGCAATCGATGCCCTAGTTCAAGGGGCCATTTCTGGTAATCATATCGTCAGTTTTCCTACAGATACTGTATCCGCTTTGGCTGCGCGTCCCGATCGCTCCGAGCTGATTTTTGCAGCTAAACGCCGCAGTCAAGACAAACCGCTGATTTTGATGGCAGCATCGGCCCAGGCTTTGTGGGCTTACGTGCAGGGAAGTCCGGCAGAGTTAAAATTGTGGCAGCAAGTAGCCGACTCCTATTGGCCGGGGGCGTTAACTTTGGTGCTGCCGGCTTCGCCAAAAGTTCCGGCGGCTCTCAATCCCATCGACCCAACTACAATCGGAGTACGAGTGCCTAACCTTCCCCTTGCCCTAAAGATTCTAGAGCAGACAGGCCCTTTGGCTACTACCAGTGCTAATTTATCCGGCCAGCCGCCTCTGGAGTCTGTGACAGAAATTGAGGCTGTGTTTCCCGAAGTCTTGACATTAGTGCCTTCTGAATTAGCAACAGCGACAACAGCTTCGAGTTTGCCTTCCACTGTGGCTAAATGGACTGGCAGCGATTGGGAAATATTGCGACAAGGCGCGATCGAGTTAGAATGCTAAAAGCTAAACTCCAAGGCAAAGCAATATGGCGCCGATCGGCTGGAGCGACTTGATATATTTAGGTATGGGACTGGGGCTGGGTTTGGGAAGCAGTTTGATTTGGCGTCGGCGGCAAAAAAGCTTGCAACAGCCCGAACCTGCACCCAAAGTGCCACCTCCTCCTCAAGAAATTCACTTAGAGAAGTTTGATGCCCTTTCCGACCAACTTAAGCAAACTCAATTGGCTTATCAGATGGCATCGGAGATGAGCCAATTTAAGGCGGGTTTTTTGGCTCGAACTTCTCACGAGTTGCGATCGCCCCTGAGCACTATGATTGGTACGCTGCAATTAATTCTCTCGGATTTGTGCGACGATCCTGCTGAGGAACGAGAGTTTGTCGAGCAAGCTCACGTCGCGGCACTCAAGCTGGTGAAATTAATAGATGAAATTATCTCGGTTGCTAAAACTGAACACGGCACTGACAGGATGGATATTGAGCCGATTCAGTTAGCTAAGGTTTTTGACGAGGTTGATGATTTAACTTACTTGCAAGCTGCTAATCGCGGCATTCGTTTGGAGATATTGCCGCCAGATCCGGGAATTTATGTATTGGTCGATTTGCCGAGGTTTAGGCAAGTTTTAGTCAATTTAGTAGATACTGCTGTTGCTCAGATGGAAGAGGGAAGTATTTCTGTTTCTGCCCATGCTTCGCCGGAATCTGGATGCGTTCACATTTGGGTGGACGATCAGCGTTCAGTGAGTGCTTGGAGCGAGTCTTGGGATTTGCTGAAGCACGATTTGGAGTGTGATGCTACTAAGAACAGTGATAATTCTCAGGTGTCTTCTGGAATGAGGTTATTGATGAATCAGACTCTTTTAAGTTTGATGAGCGGAAAGTTGGAGGTTCTGGCCGTGCCTTCTGAGTCCGAAGAGTGCAATTTTAACCGGACTCAGTGTTCTATTCCTTTGGCAACTTTGTGATGAAGGAAGTTCGGCCACGAGCAATCTACGGGATGTAACGCAGGTCGGGAATAAGGCAACGGATTTAACGGAGGTCGGGAAAATGGAAGATGAAAGAAGGAAATTATTTATAGGGAGTAAGGTGCGCCCTTCCGCACCCTACATATTATAGATTTTGATGCCAATCGGGTGATTATTTAACAATTAGCAGTTAGCAATTCGCCGTTGCTAATTTCTAATTCGAGATTCTCTTCGAGAAGCTGATTTTCAAGTACCATGGTGGTGCTAGCGTTTTGCTGAAAACCGATGCGCTCATAGAAGCTTTGTTTGTAAGTTGTCATCAGGTAAACTCGCTCTACTCGGCACATTCGAGGGTGACTCAAGACGGTTTGCACTAATTTGCGGCCGAGTCCTGCACCTTGGTAATCCGGGTGAATGGCGACATCCCAGATGGTGGCTCGATAGATCCCATCTGAGGTGGCTCTGGCAAAGCCGATCGCCCGTGAGCCGTCCCAAACCGTAACAACTGGTTCGCTGTTGGCGATCGCAATTTCCCAATCTTCTATCTTGCGTGCCCTCGCCCAAAAGGCGGCGGCTTTAAATAGTTCTTGGATCTGTACGATGTCTGCGCGATCGCGACCTATACAAAATTGAATGTGACTGGAATCCCTAGTCGTTGATGTCATGCTCAATCTGCCTTCAAGTTGTATCTAAAGTGTGTTACTTTTACTGTTTTACAGGAGTGAAAGTTGATTTTGCTTGAGAACAATCAATGATTTAATTCCCAATTTACAAAACTATTTTTAGTTATACATATTTTCTAACTAATTTCGGTGATTATTAATACTTTTTGGGGTAATTTTTTTAAAAAAGTCTTTGAGTCAAAATTACCAACTTATAACTCATACCATTTGAGATGTGAGATTTGAGATTTTAGATGAGAATGACTGATCTTTTTGGAGTTTGGAGTTTGTCTACACAGAAACCGGGTTTTTTCTCACGTCTATTTCGTTACAGCCCACCGAAACTATAAAAACCCGGTTTCGAGGCGTCGTTTATCGGTAAGCGTAAGCTATAGCTAGTGTCTTGCCTAATTGCTCAAAAATCACCTATCGAGAGAGGTATTGACTCCACGAAAACACCCGAAGATTTTGCTGTGGAGTCAAATCTCACCTCTCAAATCGAGTGAATCAGTTTTGCAGCCAGCGGGCGGCGTCTTTGGCGTGATAAGTCAAAATCAAATCACAACCAGCACGCTTGAATCCTGTCAAAGTTTCCATCACTACTCTTTCTTCGTCTATCCAACCGTTGAGGGCGGCGGCTTTCACCATCGCATATTCCCCAGAAACGTTGTAAGCAGCGACTGGCAGATTAGTTGCTTCCTTCACGCGCCAGATGATGTCCATGTAAGCTAAAGCGGGTTTAACCATGAGCATATCTGCGCCTTCGGCAATGTCGAGAGCAATTTCTTTCAGAGCTTCGCGCCCGTTTCCGGGGTCCATTTGATAGGTGCGCCGATCGCCAAATTGCGGAGCAGAATCTGCAGCATCTCGGAACGGGCCATAATAAGCTGAGGCGTATTTTGCCGCGTAAGACATGATGGGAATATCTTCAAATCCAGCACTGTCCAATCCTTCGCGAATTGCTCCGACAAAACCGTCCATCATTCCCGAAGGTGCGATAATATCTGCACCTGCTTTAGCTTGAGCAACGGCGGTTTTCTTGAGCAATTCTAGTGTGGGATCGTTCAAGACGCGGCCGCTTAAATCTCCGACTTCCAAATAGCCGCAGTGACCGTGACTGGTATATTCGCACAGACAAGTATCGACCATGACGATTAAATCTGGTACGGCTTTTTTAACTGCTTCCGTCGCTTTTTGGACGATGCCGCAGTCGTGCCAAGCACCTGTAGCGTCTGTGTCTTTATCTGCGGGAATGCCGAATAAAATAATAGCCGGAATGCCGAGGTCGTAGACTTCTTTTGCTTCTTCTACTATTTTGTCTACCGATAGCTGGTAAACTCCGGGCATCGATGTGACTTCTTTAGCAAAAGCTTCCCCCGGTACGGCAAATAGGGGGTAAATTAAATCGCTGGTTGTCAAGATATTTTCGCGTACCATCCGGCGGAGTTGGGGATGGTTGCGGAGGCGGCGGGGGCGGTGAGTTGGAAACATAATGTTTTTTTTACGGTAGATAAAGCCCTGTTTTCTAGGACTCGTGGCGCTTCTTTAAAAGTCTAGAGCTTATTGTTGGCCGATCGCCCTGGACTTAAGTAAACTTCTGTAAAACCCGCGATGTCCATGGTTCGTAGTCAGGAATGCAAGTCATTTCTAGCCTTTCCCGTTCCCAGACTCAGCCCTAACGCTGCTTGTGGGATCGGTTGGTACGGATATCTCGCTGGCTTCATACCTATAACCAGGCTGCCCAGAAGCGAGGATAGACTGTAAATTATAAATGTATCGAATAGTAACGGTCTTATGTACAAGCAACTAATTTCAAAGATGAAACCGCTTTTGAAATCACTATTTGCGATCGGTCTGGTACTGACGCTAGCCCTCGGTAACGCTGACGGAGCTCTGGCGGCCCGCAGCGGAGGACGCATCGGCGGCGGCTCTTTTAGAGCTCCGGCGCGCAGTTACTCGTCTCCTAGTCGCACTTACGCGCCGTCGGGAGGGGGCTACTATCCGGGCCGTGGCTTCGGAGGTGGCTTCGGTTTCCCGTTCTTGCTGCCGTTTTTTGGCTTTGGGGGCGGGTTTGGCGGCCTGTTCTCGATTTTGATTTTTATTTCGATCGCTAATTTCCTTGTCCAAAGCTTCCGCCGCGCCGGGGGATCAACTGACGAACTCGGCAACAGCGCCCCCACTACCACCGTATCTGTCGGCCGCTTGCAAGTTGGTTTGCTAGCAGAGGCCCGCGGTTTGCAAGCCGAACTCGACACTCTAGCCCGCAAAGCGGATACCGATACAGCGGCCGGTCGCGCTCAAGTGGTGCAAGAATCTACTCTGGCGCTGCTGCGGCATCCTGAATACTGGGTTTACGCGGGCGCTGAATCTGTGCAAACTCGCTTGGAAGCAGCCGAAGCTAAATTTAACCAATTTTCTTTGGCAGAACGCAGTAAATTTACTGAAGAAACGCTCTCGAATTATAACAATCAGCTCCGGCAAGCAGGCAGCAGCAATATCCTGCCAGGTTTGCAGGAAGATGGTGCGCTGGTTGCTTCTGATTTGAATTCAGATCCCGGGGAATTTATTGTGGTGACGGTGATTGTCGGTACTCAAGGTAAATTGCAATTGCCAGCAGTGAAAAACTCTGAAGATTTGCGCCAAGCTTTGCGTCAGATTGGGGGAGTATCGAGCGAGCAGTTGCTGGCGGTTGAGGTGCTGTGGACTCCTCAAGCGAACGGGGACACTCTGACTGCTGACGATATGTTGGCTGGCTATCCTGATTTACGATCGATTTAGTGAGCAAGACTGGGCGCGGAGCATTGTCTGCCGCGCCCCATCCCGCAGCAAAGCTGGGCGGGTGAACCCAATTGCTTTTGAGACGCGAATTTTACACGAGTTTTTTGAGGTCGATCGAGTTAAAAAAGATTGTTTAACAAATGCTAGTATTGAGAGATCATGATTCAGCGTGATTCATCTGCTATTGGCAAAGCCTGCCCGATAGGGGTTTTGCCAAGAAGTTAGGGAAGATAAAAAAAACTGTATTAAGCGAGGACTGCTTCGGAAGAAGTTGCGATCGCGCGCCCTCTGAATTTTATATAAAGAAGAAGCGATCAAGAGCTAAAACTTATGGCCGACAGCAGCAGAAAAAAAGCACTTTTTATTTTGAGCCAGTTAAATAATGACGATATCAACTGGATCGTCCAAAAAGGCAAAAAGGAAGTTCTAGATCCGGGCGGGATTTTGATCCATGAAGGGAGACAGATAGATGCGCTCTACATTGTTTTAGATGGAAGTTTGAGCGTTTTGATCGAGGCTGAGCGGACTAGAGAACTCGCTAAAATAGCCACTGGAGAATTGGTGGGAGAAGTCTCTTTCATTGACGCTCGTCCTCCTTTGGCAACGGTGAAGGCGATCGAAGAAACTCACTTGCTAGCAATTCCTAGGCGGCAGTTAGTAATCAAACTTCAACAAGATATGGGCTTTGCTTCGCGGTTTTATTATGGAATTTCATTGTGTCTGGCAGACAGGATGCGCGGTACGATCAGACATATAGAATACGGTCGCAATATTGAATTAGAGCAACCAGAATTTGAACGAGAGGATATCAATCCTAACGTCCTGGAAAATTTGGCGCTAGCTGAGGCTAAGTTTAATTGGCTGAGGGAAAATGTTAAAGCTTGAGGAATTTTAAGGCTTTTTTGAGCTGGGTCTGAAAACTTGCCGATTGATACGGTAATTGAGAGATGTACAATGTAACCTCTCAACTCAAAAAACAGAGGTGCAAAAAAAAATAGAGGCGAGTTTTACCGGAAATATCCATCGATAACTGCCGGAACTATAAAAACCCGCCCCTTTGCTTCGCAGTGGCAATTTCGCGCGCTGAAACGCAACTACCAACCACACAATCTAGATAATGCCCGGCCCTTTGCCACGGGTGTCTGCTTCCGTGGTCAGTTTTCCTTCCTCGCCTTTTTTATCTTTGACTTCTGCGAGAATTCGAGCGCGTTCTTGGGCTTCGGCTTCTTCTTTTGCTCTCAAATCGCCCGGTTCGTTGATGTACATTTCCGGTTCGATCGCGTAATTGTTAACCAGACCTTCTTTGTCTACTGTATAACCATCTGTAGTGTGAATGCTTTCGTCATCGGTTTGGTCATCAGTTTTTGCACTTTTCTGCTTCCCTTCGGTGGTTGTGTGCATGAAATTAGCGCCTTCCCGGTCTTGCCGCGCTGCTGTCTCAGCAGGAGTAATGCCCCTGTCGTAGTGGGGGGCTTCCATATTGCCTTCGATTTGTTCGTCGGCCGGTGTTGATTTGCTAACTTCTTCTTTGGGGGGTATTGGTTGGCGATTAGTCATGATTTATTCCTGGGTTATCTTTTCAAAAAGGTCTTTGGCTTATGTTTAAATATTAAGTGTAAGCTAACTCATTAACAAACTATCTTTGGTTATAGTTTGCGAGAAGTTGCGGTTATAGCAGATATTGAAGGAAGAAGCAAGAAAGAATAAGGTTTTAGTTATCTAGGAGAGAAGGAAAAAGCAATCTTGTGCAAGGGTTTCAGCATTAAAAACGTCCTAACCGTCAGGGCGCTTACTATATTAAAAATACATTTATTGAGTCTTCCTCAAGACTGATAAAATTCCCTCTTCCTTAAGGATTTTAGGAGGGGCGAGGATTTGACATCTATCTAAAGGTAGATAATAGGAAATTGCAAGTTGAGAAGTGGTAATGGGGAGAAGGACTAATGACTAATCACTAATGACTAATGGCTAATCACTAATGGCTAATCACTAATGACTAATCACTAATGACTTCTTTTATGCTTCTTTATAGAAGCGGATGATTTCGCGGACGTGGTTGAGAAATTGTCCGTCATCGGTGAGTTGGGCGATCGCACTTTCTGCATCTCTTCTGAGTTTAGTGTGTTCTGCCTGATTTGTCGCTTGCAAAGATTGTAGAGTAGTTCCCAGGACGACATTTTCTTAGACATTCCCGCCATAAGTTAGACAATTGGAGTATACTGAGATAATTCAC